>JBBSEE010000379.1:0-3787 GCA_038239995.1 Chloroflexia bacterium
CTCCCGCCCCGCTTTGGCCGCCGCGAACCATTGCTCAAGGCGACGGGCGGAGTCGCTGTTGGGGTTGTCGGGGTCGGCAGACTTGATTAGCTCACGCATCTCGAACAAATCCGCGATGCCGCGGTCTAGCCAACTGACCAGCGCGTCACGGTTGCTGAGGGCGATGTCGCGGTGCATAATCGGGTCGCCCTCGGCGAGGCGGGTCATGTCGGTGTAGCCGGTCGCCGCCAGCTTGCCTATCTCCCCCCAGCCGTCGCTGCTGGTGGTCACATGGGTGAGGGCGGTCGCCAGCATGAAGGGCAGATGGCTGACCGCCGCGACCGCGGCATCATGTTCGGCGGGGTCAATGAACAGCGTCTTCGCCCCCAGCATCTGCACCAGCATGGAAACTTGTTCGATTGCCACCTCGGTCGCGCTCATCGCGGGGCAAACCGCATAGGTCGTGCCCACGAACATATCGTTACGCGCTGCGCTGAGGCCGCCGGTGCCGCCCGCCAGCGGATGTCCGCCCACAAAATAGACATTATTGGGCAGCAATTCGGCAGCCCAGCGCATCACCTGCTGCTTGGTGCTGGTCGTGTCCGTCACCACTGCGCCGCTGCTCACCACCGGGGCCAGCGAGTTCAGCACTTCGCGCACCGCAAGGGCGGGGGTGCTGATAATCACCATATCCGCCCCGCGCACCGCCGACCCGAAATCGCGCGATGCGGTATTGATTGCCCCCATCCGCGCCGCGATTGTACCAGCGTCGGGGTTCTTGTCGTAGCCAACTATCTCTAGGCCAGTCTTGCGCCCCTCTGGGGTACTCAGCCACTTGCGTAGCGACAGCCCAATCGAACCGCCTATCAGCCCCAGCCCGATGATTGTTACCTTTGCCATCCCTTTAGCTCCTTGTCTGCAAATAACTGCCTACCCCGCTGCTGCTCATTATACCACTTCAATACCATCCATGTCAGGGGGGCGGTTCAGTTAGATGAGTAATGAATGGTGAGTAATGAATGGTGAATGGTAAATGGTGAATGGTAAATGGGAATGGTGCATGCGGTAGGGGCGGGTTGCGCTCGCCCCTGTGCCACGCACCAACGCTCATCCGTAACTACGGCCAACGGATTGAAAAAACGGATAAACGGATTGGGCTGACTTAGGGGCGCGGATTTATCGCGCCCCCGTGCCACGCATCTACGCCCATCGTAAGTGACAACCTTGACGTAGGGGCGGGTTGCGCTCGCCCCCGTGCCACGCACCAACGCTCATCCGTAACTACGGCCAACGGATTGAAAAAACGGATAAACGGATTGGGCTGACGTAGGGGCGCGGATTTATCGCGCCCCCGTGCCACGCAGCAACGCCCATCGAAACTTAATCTGCCGCCCCAACGTATGTTGTCCGCTTGTCCGCTTTCGAGTCCGCTAGCTAATCATCACCACTACCCAATCCAAAATCGCATGGCAGGCGGGGGGTTGATGTGGTAGACTAGACGGCGGAGGTGACATGGTATGGCCGAGGCCACTATCGAGCAGGTCAATTTTATGGGCTGGGATGACGGATTGCGCCTCAGCAATGGCCGCGTCAGCCTCGTGGCGGTGCCGTCTATCGGCGGGCGGGTGATAGCCTGTTCGCTGGGCGATTTCCAGTATTTCTACATTGACCCCGAACTGGCGGGCCAACGCTTCACCGCCGCCCAGCACGTAGAGCGTGGACCTTACGGCTGGAAGAACTATGGCGGGGACAAGACGTGGCCCGCGCCGCAGGGCTGGCGTGGGCCGCACGAGTGGCCCGGCCCGCCTGACCCGGTGCTGGATGGCGGCCCCTTCACTGTGATTGATAGTCACGTCGAAGCTGGCCTTGCCACGCTGGCAATGCGGAGCCCGCCCGACCCCTACACCGGCACCCAGATTACCCGCCGCCTCACCCTTGCGGCGAACAGTAGCACGGTGCAACTGCACATCGAGATGACCAATCTCGGCGACCAGCCGGTGCGTTGGGCCATATGGGACATCGCCCAGCTTGATGCGCGGCGTGGCGACCCTCCCCAGCCCGACCCCGACTGTCGGCTATATCTGCCCCTTGCCCCCGACAGTCGCTTTGCGGCGGGCGAACGGTTGCTGCACGGCGCGGCGGACAACCCCCAGTGGCAGCCCGACCCGGCGCGTGGCCTGCTTACCGTTGCCTACATGGGGCAGATAGGCAAGGTGGGGGTAGACAAGGCGCGGTGGCTCGGCTACACTCGCACGGTTGGGGAGGACACTTACGCCTTCACCCTATCGTTCGACTACCAGCCCGACCTCCCCTACCCCGACGGCGAGGTGAATGCAGAATGCTGGTGCAACGGGCCGAGCGAGGAGCAAATCGCCGACCATACTGCCGCCGCGTTCAAGCAATGGTACATCGAAGCGGAGGTACTTGGCCCCTGCGCCGAACTACCGCCCGGCGCAAGCAAGACCCTCGATGTCCAATGGACGATGTGCAAGCTGGCCCACCCCGCGGTCATATCCGCCCCCCAATTCCGCTGTCCAGAGGAGCAACCATGAATGATGACCCCCAACTTAGCCACTTCGATGCCGCCGGTGACGCGCATATGGTGGATGTGAGCGATAAGCAGACTACCGCCCGCCGCGCCGTCGCCACTGCGCAGGTCAGGATGCAGCCCGCTACCCTCGAACTGATCCGCAGCGGGCAGGCGGCTAAAGGTGATGTCCTCGCCGTGGCCCGCATCGCCGGTATTATGGCGGCCAAGCGTACCGCCGAACTCATCCCCCTCTGCCACCCCTTGCCCATCACCTCCGCCAGCATCAGCTTCACCCTTGCCCCCCCCGCTGCCGACCCTGCCCTTGTCACTATCGAAGCGGAGGTCAAGACCACCGCCCCCACTGGCGTGGAGATGGAGGCACTTACCGCCGCCAGCGTGGCCGCGCTCACCATCTACGATATGGTCAAGGCGGTCGAGCGCGGCATGGTCATCGAAAACTTGCGCCTGCTGCACAAGAGCGGGGGCAAGAGCGGCACGTGGTCTAGTGATGAGTTATGAATTATGATAGGAGTTACGTAGTTAGCGGCCTATCTACGTCTAATTCGGTAGAGGTGGGCGGCCCGCCCTGTGCCTCGCACTTTCGCATCCGCATTGACAAATCGCCCATCTTGAGGTAAGATTATGCTGAGGCGTAATAGCCAGCAAACGTGACTTGCGGATATGCAAGGGAGGGTAGGGAGATGAAACGTATTGAACGTATCGGGCGGGGATTGATGACGGTCGCATTGCTGCTGTCACTGGTTGCGGGCATCAGCATCGGCAGCCTACCGGCGCGGGCGGCGGCGGGGCAGATTGCCTATGTCGGCACCGACGGCAACGTCTACCTCGTGGGTGCGGACGGCAGCAACAACCGCCGCATCCTCAGCGACGGCGGATACAACGGCGTATCATGGTCGCCCAACGGTCAATTGCTGGCGGCGGTGCGCTCAACCCCCGATAATCAGCTAGCTATCTACAACATTGCGAACAAGGGGTCGGTTGCCTATGTGACTATCACGGGTCGGCCCGGTCACCTTACGTGGGCAGGATACAGCGGGGCGCTCGCTTTCGACAGCAGTGGGTGGCGGATTGGTCCCGCCAGCGACAGCGCGGTGTATGTGGTCAATGCCGATGGCAGCGGGCTACGCAAGGTGGCGGATGGCTACGCCCCCTCGTGGTCGCCCTACCCCAGTCAGCAGACCCTGTTCTACCTCGCTCCCCCCTACATCGGCCCCAGCGACCGCTGCGATTACGCGCAGGGTGGCGGCGTGCCTACCC
>JBBSEE010000380.1:0-3782 GCA_038239995.1 Chloroflexia bacterium
AGCCCCCCCCGCAGCAACCAACGTCGCCCCCCATCCCGCCCCCGCAGTGTACCGTATATCGCCAGCGTGACCAGCAGCGCAGCAGTAGTATGCTCGAAGTAAATCAGACTATTGACGAACAGCGGGGTGGTGAGGCCGAGTAGGGGGATGACCGCCCACGCCCTACCCCCGCCGGGCAGCAGCAGGCGGGCGAGCAGATAGGCAACCCACAGCGTCGCCAGCCCCGCCAGCAGCGGCAGCAGGTATAGCCCCCCGAAGCCCAGCAGCTTGAGGGGCAACCAACTGAGCAGAGGCAGGAAGGGCGGCCACTGTAGATACAACTTGCCGTCGCGCTCAAACCACTGCCGCGCGGGGAAGGGTACGAAATGGTGGTCGCGGTCCAGCGGCTGGCCGGGGTAGCGCACGCTGAGGTCGAGGCCACCCTCCAGCCGCAAGCTGGTCAGTTGGATGTACTTGCCACCCTCGTCCGGCGACCAGAACATGGCGCGGTCATGCGGCATCAGCAGGGCGCAGGCCACATACACCGCTGCCACCAGCAGTAGGGCGAACAGCGCGGGACGATGGTCAGCGCGGGTCGGTAGCGGGGTAGAGTTGGCGGTATCCGAGATAGTCACAGGGGGATTATAACAAAGAATGGCAACCCACAACTCAAAACTCAAAACTCAAAACTTGCACCTGCCGTTCGGGGCGGTCTAGCAGGAAGTAGAGCAGCAGGAAGGATGAGGCGTACAGCGCGGCCATCATCGCAAACAGGATGTTCCAGCCGAGGGTGAAGCCAAGGGTCTGGCGCAGCCAGCCGCTGAACAGGGAGCCGCAGAACCACGATAGGCTCCAGTTCATCTGCGCTACGCTGCTGTAGAGTGAGCGTTCGCGGGGCGGCATCTTGCCCATCGCGTAGCTGCTATAGATAGGGTTGCCCATGTTCATCAACGCACCGCGCACATAGAAGGCGGTCGCTACGAGGGGGAACCACATCGCGTAGCCGAGCAGCAGCAGGAAAGGCAGGCTGGCGACTTGCACGAAGATGACCGAGCGCACCGCCCCCACCCGCCGCGCCAGCAGCGGTTGCAGCAGGGTAGCAACCGTGGTGCCTAGCGCACCCCACGCGAAGAACGCCCCCAGCGTGTCGAAGCTGATACCGAACTTGCCGGTGATGTACAGGTTGAGGAAGGGCATCACCAGCCCCGCGCCGAGGCTGACGAAGGTATTGGGTAGCAGCAGCCGCAGCCACACCCCCGGCTGGCTAATCGTCCCCGCCAGCCGACCCCGCCGCACCTCCGTCTCCACCACTGGCGCAACTGCCGCCTCCTCCCGCCGCCCGCCCCGCGCGAAGAACAGCAGCCCAATGCTGAGGGCAATCAACGCCGGTATCACCAGCATGGTGAGGCGCAGGGCGGCCACGTTGTCACTGCTGACCCCCAACCCGCCGCCGAATAGCTGCGGCAGATGCCCCACCACCATGTTGCCGACGAAGCCGGTCATGGTTGAGACCGCGAATTGCAGGCTGAACACCGCATCGCGCTGCTCTGGAGCGACCCGCTCGGCCATGAACGCGCCACTCGCCCCCTGCAACCCCGCTTGCCCCACCCCATATAGTAGCGCGAACAGCATCAGGGGGATACGGTCGCTGACCAGCGCGGTGCCCACCATCGCCACGCTGGCAACCCCGCTGCCCAGCATCAAGGCTGCCCATGCCCCCCGCTTGCGGGCGAATAGACCGATGGGCACGCCCGCCAGTATCACCCCCATGCTGGGCAAGGCGTTGAGCAGGCCGATGTCCGCTTGATTCAGGTTTAGACCTTGGAGGTAGAAGTTGAGGAACAGGTTGACGATAGTGGTCGCCAGCCCCACCAGCACCGAACTGAGCAGGTACAGGTTGACGCTGGGCGAGAAGCGGCTGAACTCGGCGAGGTATGATTTGGCCTTACCCATTGGCGATTGCTCCTTCGCTGACGTGGGTGGGTTGCGTGCGCCCATACATATATCTAACCTCATCGCGGCAATTATAACCAATATCTAACCGCCGCTGCCAGCGACTTTAGACCGATTGCTGCTGGTGTGCTAGAATAGGGCGAGCGGAAAGGAGATTGGCATGGACAAGATGAGAGTAAGCGTGTTCGGCACCGCGCGGAGCATCGAGGGAGATGCTGATTATGCCGAGGCGCATCGCTTCGGGCAGCTATTGGCCGAGGCGGGCTACAGCGTCTGCACCGGCGGCTACAGCGGGGCGATGGAGGCGGTGTCGCGCGGGGCGCACGAGGCGGGCGGCCATGTGGTCGGCATCACCGTCGAGGGTTGGGATGAAGGTCTCGCCAAGACAGTCAACCAATGGGTGCGCGAGGAAATCCGCGCCGCCACCCTAGCGAACCGACTGGAGCGGCTGGTGGAGAGTACCGCCCTCGTGGCCCTGCGCGGCGGGGTGGGGACGCTGCTAGAGATTGCCATGGCGTGGAATCTGATGCAAGTCGGCACATTGGAGCGCAAGCCGCTGATACTGGTGGGGGCGAGTTGGCGGGCGGTGGCCGCGCAGATTGCCGCCCACCTCATCGTCGGCGACCGCGACATGGCTCTGCTCACCCTAGTGGACAGCGCGGACGCGGCGGTGGATTTGCTGCGCCAGCAGCTAGCGCAAATATAAAGAAATTATAATGAATCGGCCAAATCATCATCAGCAATGTTGACTTTCATCTGCCCCAGTGCTATGCTGCGCCCCATTCCCGACCGATGAGGTGAGGGCAACCTCGCACGCATAACGTTTGACTATCCTACCAAAGGAGGTAAGGTATGGCACACGGAGGAGTACGGCTCGAACCCGAACCGGGCGATTTGACCCCGATAGTCGGGTCGCAAGGTGACATTGCCCCGCTGGGGCGGGATATGCCTAAGCCCCCCCATGAGCAGACGGCAGATGAGGATGTAGATGTCGCGGCATGGGACCAAGTGGCGGCCAGCGATGAGTTCAGACAGTTGGTGGCGGCCAAGATTCGGTTCATCCTGCCTGCCACTATCTTCTTCCTCATCTACTATATGCTCCTACCGCTGCTGGTCGGTTATGCCCCCGACTTGATGAAGACGCAGGTTATCGGCGAGATCAACCTCGCCTACCTGTTCGCCCTATCGCAGTTTTTGATGACCTTCATCATCGCCTACCTCTATCTGCGGCGGGCGGCGGGGTTCGACGCGATGGCGCAAGGCATTGTGGATAAGCTGGGCATCAAGAGAGGAGCAGCGAAATGAGTACCTCGCTAGTGATGTTCATCGTCTTCATCATCATCACCCTAGGTATTACCTACTGGGCGGCGCGGCGTACCACTGGCACCACCTCCTACTTCGCCGCCAATCGTCAGATTAATGGCTGGCAGAACGGCATCGCCATTGCGGGCGATTATATGAGCGCGGCCTCGTTTCTCGGAATCGCGGGGTTGATTGCCTTCAATGGCTACGATGGCTTCATGTACTCGGTCGGTTTCCTCGTCGCCTACCTCACCGTGTTGCTCATCGTGGCCGAGCCGCTGCGTAACTCTGGCAAGTACACGATGGCTGATGTGCTGGCCTACCGTCTCAGTGCCCGCCCGGTGCGTTCCATGGCCGCTATCAGTACCTTGTCCGTGACCACATTTTACATGATTGCCCAAATGGTGGGCGCGGGCACCCTCGTCGCCTTGCTGCTTAAGGATTCGGGCATCAACTACAACTGGGCGGTGATTGGGGTTGGCACTCTGATGATTGTCTATGTGGTATTTGGCGGGATGCTGGCAACCACATGGGTGCAAATTATCAAG
>JBBSEE010000381.1:0-3781 GCA_038239995.1 Chloroflexia bacterium
ACCACGCGGGCAAGGGGTAGGGGCGCGTCGCGGCTGATGATGTCGCGCAGGGTCTCGCCCGGCACATAGCGCATCGCAATATAGTGGTACGGCCCCTCCTCGCGCACATCGTATATCGCCACGATGCTGGGGTGTTGCAACCGCGCCGCCATCACCGCCTCGCGGTTGAAGCGTTCCACCGCAATCGGGTCCTCGGCAAGGGTGGGGTCTAGCACCTTGACCGCCACGGTGCGGGCCAGCGTGTTGTCGCGGGCGCGATATACGCTCGCCATCCCGCCCGCCCCCAGCAGGCTTTCAATCTCATATTTGCCTAGCGTGTGACCGACCAGCTTGTCCAAGCGAAAGTCTCCAAATCAAGAATGTAGAAGGTAGAATCTAGAATCTGCACGTCTCATGCCTCATCCCTCATCCCTCATGGCTTGGCCGTGTTGAAGGCGGCGAGGCCGGGGTAGGTAGCGGCTTCGCCTAGTTCTTCCTCGATACGCAGCAGGCGGTTGTACTTGGCGGTGCGTTCGCCCCGCGCCGGTGCGCCGGTCTTGATTTGGCCGGTGTTCATTGCCACTGCGAGGTCGGCGATGAAGGTATCCTCGGTTTCGCCGCTGCGGTGGGAGATGACCGCGGTCCAGCCCGCCCGCTGCGCCATGGTCACCGCGGCCATCGCCTCGGTCAGGCTGCCGATTTGGTTGACTTTGGTAAGCAGCGAGTTGCAAGCCTGTTCCGTAATCGCCCGCTGGATACGCTCCACGTTGGTGACGAGCAGGTCGTCGCCGACCAGTTGCAGGTGGTCACCCAGCCGCTGGTGCAGCAGGCTCCAGCCCTCCCAATCGTCCTCGGCCATGCCGTCTTCCAGCGAGATGATGGGATATTTGCCCACCCAGTCGGCCCAATAGTCCACCATCTCTGCGCTGCTCAGGGTGCGCCCTTCCTTCGCCAGCTTGTACTGGCCGTCCTCATACAGTTCGCTAATCGCGGGGTCGAGGGCGATGTATACCTGTTCGCCCGCCTTGTAGCCTGCCGCCTCGATTGCTTTTAGTATCACTTCCACCGCGTCGGCGTTGGACTTGAGCGAGGGGGCGAACCCACCCTCGTCGCCCACGTTGACGCTATAGCCACCATCGTGCAGCACCTTCTTCAACGCTTGGTAGATGTCCACCGCCCAGCGCAACCCCTCGGCGAAGCTGCTCGCCCCCACCGGCATGACCATGAACTCTTGGAAATCAGTGGAGTCCACCGCGTGCTTGCCGCCATTGAGGATGTTGAACATGGGGATGGGCAGGGTGCGGGCGGATACCCCGCCGAGGTAGCGGTACAGGGGCAGACCCAGCGCATCGGCAGCGGCGCGGGCCACTGCCAGCGACACGCCGAGGATAGCGTTCGCGCCGAGGTTGCCCTTGTTCGCGCTGCCATCCAGTTGCAACATCACCGCGTCAACCACCGACTGCTCCAGCGCGGAGTAGCCGACCACCGCCTCGGCGATAATCTCGTTGACGTTGGCGACCGCCTTCAGCACCCCCTTGCCGCCGTAACGGGCCTTGTCCCCGTCGCGCAACTCCACCGCTTCGTGTGCGCCGGTACTCGCCCCACTGGGCACAGCAGCGCGGCCCTGCGACCCGTCCACGAGCAGCACATCTACCTCGATGGTGGGGTTGCCGCGCGAGTCCAATATCTCGCGGGCCAGCACCGACTCAATCTCATAGTTGGGCATGAACGTTCCTCCCTCTTGATGTTGGCTTGTCGGGGGTTATGATATAGGATGAGGTAGGGGGTTGTCAAACCACAGCAAACCGAGGTCAGCTATCTTCCACCCGCCGCTGGGCTTCGTTCGCTTTGCGGCGGTGGGTGGCAGCGGAGTATGGTCTTTGAACTTCATGACGTAGCAGGTAAATGAGAATTGTTCCTGCTGCCTTGTCATAGCGGTAACTATAAACGTAACCGGGCAGATTCTTAGCTACGCGCATACGCCGATAATTCTCAGATAGCTCAGGAATACGCCGGCCACGCTCAGGATTTTGACCAATAAGGTATGGGGTTATCTCGAAAGCATGGCTCAAGCGAAGGGCCAAATCGCGGTCTTGCTGCTTCCAATAGTCGAGTATCTCCCTTACCCGTGCATCAATAAGGGGGTCAATCAGTAGTTTCATCGAGGTATTCCATGTCCACGTATTCTGAGAGATCAGCTATTTGCTCTGGTAGGGGGCCTTCATTGCCGAAGTTTTCCTTTCGCCACTGCCTAAGTGAAGCGGCAAACTCTTCGCCGCTCATCGCCTCGCCCCGGTCGGCGCGTTCTTGGGCGGCATCGGCCATCATGATGTGATAGCGGGCCTCCCATGCGTCCTGCATCTCCTCATATTGCGCCACGCTGATGATGACCGCAGCGGGCAGGCCGTCGCGGGTGACGACCACCGGATTGCCCTCCTCTACACGGTCGAGGGTCTCAGATAGCTTCTGGCGCACCTGTCGGGCGGTGATGAAATCAGATGTCAGTGAGAACATGGCGGCTGCTCCTTCAATTTGCAACACTAAATTGTACCCTTGCGTATACACAAACATTATAGCACGGTTATGCTTATTCAGCAAGGGGTTGGCAGTCCGCCCACGGCTATGTTATACTTCACCATCAGTAATCAATGGCAAAGGAGCTACATGGAACAGAGCGATATGTATCAGAAAACCACGCTGGACAATGGGCTACGCATCGTAACCGCGAATATGCCACACACCCGCAGCGTGACGGTAGTGCTATATTATGGGGTGGGGTCGCGCTACGAGCCGAAGCCAATCGGCGGGGTCAGCCACTTCATCGAGCATATGGTGTTCAAGGGCACGGAGCGGCGGCCCACCCCGCAGCAGATTTCCGAGGCCATCGAAGGGGTGGGCGGCTACCTCAACGCCAGCACCGGCGTGGAAGTGACCAACTATTATGCCAAAGTCCCCAGCAAGCACTTCAGCCTCGCCCTCGATGTGTTGACCGATATGCTGGACCGCCCCCTATTCCAACCCAGCGACATCGAAAAGGAGCGGCAGGTCATCATCGAAGAGATAAACGCCACCCTCGACAGCCCCTCCGACCTTGTGAGCGAACTGTTCGACGAACTGTTGTGGGGCGACCAACCGATTGGGCGACCGATTGGCGGCACCCGCGAGAGCGTGGGGGCGACTAGCCGCGACCAGATGCTCAGTTACCTGAAGCAATATTACGTGCCGCCCAACTCGGTGGTCAGCGTGGCGGGCAACGTGCAGCACGACGAGGTAGTGGACCAGGTCAGCAGGGTGTTCGGCAGCTACCCGCGCGGTGAGCAGCATCCCACCTTCGGCGCGGCCACCATGCCGGAGGACAAGTCGCGCGTGCTGCTCTACAACAAGGACACCGAGCAGGCCAACCTGATGATGGGCTTGCCCGCGCTGTCCGCCTTCGACCCCGACCGCTACAAGCTGGATATGCTCAATTCGATACTGGGCGACGGGATGAGCAGCCGCCTGTTCGTGCAACTGCGCGAGGAGATGGGCTTGGCCTATTCGGTGGGCAGCTACACCCGCAAGCTGGCCGACACCGGCGAGTTCGTGGTCTACGGTGGGATGGACGTGAAGCGGGCCAAAGATAGCATCGTGGCCGCGCTGGCGGAGATGGGCAAGCTGAAGCGGGAGCGGGTCAGTGAGGACGAGCTAAACAAGGTCAAGGAATACCGCAAGGGCGGGATGGTGCTGGGGCTGGAGGACACCGCGGGGGTGGCGATGTGGGGCGGCGGGCAGGAGCTACGCTATGGCCGTATCTACAGCGTGG
>JBBSEE010000382.1:0-3780 GCA_038239995.1 Chloroflexia bacterium
ACTCATCATTTCTCTCTCGACGCGCTGCTTCATCATCCGGATGTTCATATCGCCGGGGTAGCGTTGGATTGCCAGCTTGAGCAGGGCGAGGGCGTAGCGCGGCTTACCCACCCCCGAATAGGCGCGACCGAGGGCGAGGTAGCCGACCGCGGGCATCTCGTAGAAGCCGGGTAGGGTGTCGAACTGGTAGCGAGGGTTCTGCTTCACCACCCGCATGAACTCAGCAAGGGCACTGCCATGCCGCTCGGCGAAGGCGTACTCGATTGCCCGCCACGCATGGTCGCGCAACTCGTCCACTTCCGGGCTGCTGACCATCACCGGCGCGTTCAATATCGCGCTGAACGGCTCTAGGGCCGGTTCGCTGCTGCTCAGTTCGATGACCTGACTGCGGCGTGGGGCGGCAGTCTCTTGCTCCCAGAAGCGTGAACCCCCCCCTTGCAGCGGCGGACGCTCGACTACGAGGGGCGCGGCAAACTGCTTGCGTCGCCCGCCACCCGCCCACGCGAAGTTGAACCCGAAGCGGCGCACGAGGAAGAAGGCGATGAGCAGGAAGGCGGCGACAATCACTAGCAGCACCACTGGTGAGACCCCGCCGCTGGGGTTGACTATCACCGTGCTGACCCCGACTGAGGGTGGCTGCTGGTTGGTCGTGACCTTGAGGTTATCGGCCAGCACAGTGGGGTTGTTGGCGGGGCCGGGGCCGCCTTGGGCCATCACCGGGGTGGCGGTGGGTAGGGCGGGGGCAAGCGTGGGGGTGGGAGGCACGGGCATGGCGTTGACCAATGCCCATGACAGCGCGGCGCGTTGGGCAATAGGCAATATCTCCTGCTGGTCGGCGGCGGGCAACGCGCCGCCCGCGAGGTAGTCGGCGGTGGCGAAGCCGTAGTCGAGCAAGGCCTTGGAGTCATCGTACCATGTGGGGCTGTTCAGCACCACGCTAATCATGCGTTGCCCATTACGGCTGGCTGACCCGACGAGGCAGAGGCCCGCATTGTCGGTCAAGCCAGTCTTCACCCCGTCCGCGCCGGGGTAGCGGGTGAGCAGTTCGTTGGTGTTCAGCAGGCTATGGCCGGGCATAGTGTAGCCAACGCTGCCCACCATCGCGGCAAAGGTGGGGTTGTGCAGGGCATACCATGTGACGGTGGCGAGGTCGTAGGCACTGCTGGTGTGTTGCGCGTCATCGAGGCCGTGCGGGTTGGCGTAATGGGTGTCGCGCATCCCCAGCCGCCCCGCCTCGTTGTTCATCAGGGCGACGAAGCGTTTAATCGGGTCGGTTTCGCCCGCCGGTTCGGGCAGCTTGCTGCCCACATAGCGGGCAATCGCCATCGCCGCATCGTTGCCGCTGGGTAGCAGCATCCCATACAGCATATCGTGCAGGGTGTGCTGTTCACCGGCCACCAGACCCATGCTGCTCTCGCCCACGAGGTCGTCAGCGGTGGCGGTAATCACATCGTCCATGTTGCCGTGTTCGATTGCCACGATCGCGGTCATAATCTTGGTGGTGCTGGCGATGCCCTTGATGTCGTGGGGGAGCAGGGCATAGAGGATCCGCCCGCTGTGGTAGTCCACGAGGATAGCGGCGTGGGCGTGCAGGGTGGGCGGCACAATCGCGGTGGTTTGCGCGGCAGCAGGGTAGGCAAGGGGGAAGGCGAGGGCAAGCAGCAGCAGCCAGAGCGCGGCAAGGCGGCTGGCGAGCTTGCGATGCGTCTGGCCCCGACGGTGCAATCTCATGGGGATATTATATCACAGGTTGGCAAGAATGCAAGTGTTATGTCAATCAATTCAGCACTTCCACCGCCACCACCGTTATATCGTCGGCCTGCTCCATCCCCACGCAGAACGCAGTAAGCGCGTTTAGCACGCTCTTGACCAACCCATCCGCCCCGCCGCTTTGGTCGTAGCCAGTAATCAACTGCTCTAGCCGCTCGAAGCTGAACAGTTCGCCCGCCGCGTTGGTCGCCTCCACCACCCCATCGGTGTAGGCGAGTATCAGGTCGCGGGGGCAGAGGGGGATGATGTTCTGCTGATACTCCAAGCCATCCTGCACCCCCAACGGTAGGGTGAGGCCGCCGGGGGTGATGTATTCACACTTGCCGTCGCGCCGCAGCAGGGGGGACAGCCCGCCCGCATTGCCCAAGGTGAGGCTGCGCTCCTTGCTGTTGAGCAGCATATAGGTGAGGGCGACGTAGCGACGATCGCCAAGGTCTTTGACCAGCCAGCGGTTGCCCTCGGTCAGGGCGGGGGCGGGTTCGACATAGTGGCCGATTTCGCTCCGCATCGTGTTGCGGGCGAGGCTCATCATCATCGCGGCGGGCACACTCTTGCCGCAGGCATCCGCCACTATCAGCCCCAGTCGGTCTTGCATCTCCACAAAGTCGTAGAAGTCGCCGCTGGTCTCCTGCGCGGGCAAGCACACCGCGCTGATGCGGAAGCCGGGCGGTTGGGGTATCACCTTGGGGAACAACCCCTGCTGTATCTCGCGGGCAATCTCCAGTTCGCGCTGTACCCGCTCGCGCTCGGTGGCTTCGGTTAGCAGTTGGGCGTTACGCAGGGTCAGCACCGCTTGGGGGATGAGGGCGTTGAGCAGGTCCATATCCTCGCGCAGCACCCCCGCGCCGTTGCGCTTACGTTGCAGCAGCATCAGGCCCAGCAATTGGCTCTGGCTGACTAGGGGGATGACGATGATAATCGCGCTGGCAAACATCAGTTGCAGCAGCGGCGCGGCACTAGGGGGCAGACCGGCGGGCAGGGCGGCGACGTTCAGCGGCTGATTATGCTCTACCATCCATTGTTCAAGGTCGAGGGGCAGGCGGGTAGTTGTCTGCCAGCCGGTGCCGGGCGCGGGCTGGATGTCGCTGTCGGCGATAAAGCGGGGGCCGCGCTGCATCCGCTGGGGGTCGAGTTGGTTGGCACTGTCGCTGAGGTAGAGGGTGCGGTCGTTGCTGCCCCGCCGCTTCAGGTAGAGGGCGGCATCCTCCAAATCCATAATCGTCGCCACTTCCAGCACCAGCTTGCGACTGAGTTCGCGCTGGTCGTAGATGTTGTGTATCTGCTCGGCAAACTCCACCATCGCTTCGCGGAAGACGAACCGTTCGCGGAAGAAGAAGCGGTCCACCACTCGCTGCAAGCGGTCGCGCACCGGATTGAACAGAATCGCAATGCTCAGGGTGGAGATGATAATCGAGATGACCGTATCCTGTCCGGTCAAGCGGGTGAACGCCCCTTGCAGCAGGGTGACGAGGATGAAGTAGATACCTAGCACCACCCCGCTGCTGATCACGTAGGCAAAAGAGCGGCGCAGCACATAGTTGAGGTCGAACAGCTTGTAGCGGATGATGGCGTAGGCTACGGTGATGGGGAAGATGATGAGGAAGGCATAGCCGGTGTTGAAGTCAATCAATTGTTGACCGAAGACGTAGATAGGGATAGTGTAGAGGAACAGGATGGGGCCAATACCCAGCAGCGAACCGGCCACCACCAGCCGCGCTTGACGGCGCACCGTGGGGTTGCTGCTGGTGCGCCAGTCGTATATCACCCCCGCAAGGAACACCAGCAAGCCCAGCCCGGCGAACAAGGCCGCCCAGGTGGACGCGCCCACTGGGGTGACGTAGCGGTGATTATAGATGTCGCTAATCTTCGCCTGCGCTTGCAGGGTGTAGATTGCCCCCAACGCTAGCGAAAAGGGGTAGAGCAGATATTGCAGCACGGGGATGCGCCGCACAATCGGCTTGACTTGGGGGAAGTTGGCGGCTAGCTGGAAGGCGGTCGCCCCCAGTAGGG
>JBBSEE010000383.1:0-3764 GCA_038239995.1 Chloroflexia bacterium
CCGGTTGGAACTACAGCCGACTGGAAGGCGATGACTGGGAGACCCGCTACAGCGGCACCTACACCAATCAAGTAATTACCGTGCGGATGACCCAATACTGGGTCTACTTCTACGCCACCCTCATCAACCGCGTCGAGGAAACTTGCCGCCCCAAGATGTACGAGACTCTCTGTCTGCTCAACTACAAGGTCAGCTTCGGCAAGTTTTCGATTGACCGTAGCAACCGCATCTGCCTCGGCGTGGAGACTCCCCGCGAGAACTTGCAGGGTAGCGTGTTTAAGGACGCGCTCAACGCCCTCAGCTATCTGATTGACGAACACTTCCGCGAACTGCTCAATGTCGCCACCGACCCCGAATATGTCTCCAAGGTAAAACAGGAGCAGGAGGCTGGCACCCAGCCACCACCCACCCTCACCGCTACCCCGCCCACCACCGATAGCAGCGATGATGATGTGGATTGGAGCGAAGACCCAAGTGCTGCCCCCGCTGAAGCGAGTGCTGCCCCCCCCGCCAGCGATAGCAGTACGGAGGCCGCGGCAAGCAGCGAAACATCCAACCCCGACTCCGCCCCACCGCCCGATGCCGGTACGGATGCGCCGCCCCCGCCTGTCAGCGGCACGGGTAGTTAGGTAGATTGATGCGGCCAGCCCACGCGCTCATCTTGCTCACCGCGCTGGGGCTGGCCCATGCTTTGCTGTTTTGGGGCTTCACCGAAGATGATGCCTTCATCACCTATCGCTATGCCCATCACCTCGCCCTCGGCCTCGGCCCTACCTTCAACCTTGCGGACCGCCCGCCGGTCGAAGGCTACAGTAACTTCCTATGGCTGCTGCTGCTTGCCGTCGCCGACAAAGCGGGCGCGAACCTGCCCACCGCCGCCGCGCTGCTCAGCCTCGGCTGCTACCTGCTCACCATCCCCCTCAGCTACAAGCTGGCCCGCGTGGTCGGGGTGGGGGTGGGCTGGTCACTGCTTACTCCCCTCGGCCTCGCTCTCGCGGCCCCCGCCGCGCTCTGGTCAGTCGCGGGCCTAGAGGAGCCGCTGTTCACCCTGCTGCTGGTTGCGGGCTACATATCCTTGCTAGACAAAGAATACTCAAACCTCAAACCTCAAACCTCAAACCTCGAACCCCCGCTGTGGCTGGCCCTCGCTACCCTCACGCGGCTGGATGGCGGCATCTTCTTGCTCTGCGGTCTGGGTTGGGTGGTGTGGCGGCAACCGAACTGGGGGGCAAGATGGGGGCGGGGGGCGGTTTGGCTGATACCGGCCTTGCTTATCCTCGGTGGGTGGGCAATCTGGCGGGGGTGGTACTACCATGACCTGCTGCCCAATCCCCTGTATGCCAAAGCGGTATCGGGGCTGGGCATCGTCAAGCGGGGGTTGGGTTATCTGGGCGGGTTCGTGTTGCAAGCGGCGTGGTGTGCCCCGCTGCTCGTCTTCGTCCCCTTGCTACGTAACCCGCGTGCCAACCTGCTGCTGGTCGCCGCGTTCCTGTATGCCGCAGCTGTGGTGCTGGCGGGGGGGGACTGGATGCACTGGTATCGCCTGCTCGTGCCCTTGCTGCCCTTTATCTTCGTGCTGGTCGGGGCTTTGGCGGAAGCGGCGGGGCGGGCGGCGAGTATCTGTTGGTTCGTGGCCGCAAGTGCTGCGCTGCTGCTCAGTATGGGCTTGTGGCTGACCGCCAGCGAACGCAGCTCGGTGATGAGCCGCGCCGCGCAGACACTAGATACCCTACCCCGCATCGCCGCCACCCTGCGCCAACTTGACCAGCAACTACCCGCTGCGCTGCCCCGTACCATCGCCTACAATGCCATGGGCATAGTGCCCTACTACGCCGACGGCTGGACGTATTACGACCCGCTGGGCATCACCGACCGGGAGGTGGCC
This sequence comes from Chloroflexia bacterium, assembly GCA_038239995.1. GTDB lineage: Bacteria > Chloroflexota > Chloroflexia > QHBQ01 > QHBQ01 > QHBQ01. Next base: position 1,886 of record JBBSEE010000383.1, read on the forward strand.
CACGACCCCACTACGCTGGTTAGCTGGGGCTGGCCCGGCCACGACCGCTACGGCTGGTCGCTCATCGTCGCCCGCCGCCCCAGCCTGATAATCAGCACGCTCGGCCCCGCTGACCAATCGCTGAAACTGGCCGATTGGCTAGCCCGCCTCGCCCGCGAAGACAGCCACTTCCTCGACTTCTACAATCATAGCCCAATATTGCAGAGCGAGTACACGCTGGCGAACATTCAGCTATCGGATGGGCGGTGGCTGCAATATCTGGTACGCCGCTAGAGGCTCAAACCTCAAACCTCGACCCCGACCTGATGCTCCCCGCCGTCGTCGCGCAGGGGGATACGGCCATCGGGCAAGGGGGTGCCATCTATGCTGACCTGCGGGGTCGCGCTGCGGGTGACGGTGACATGGTAGGTGGTGCGGCGATAGTGGTAGGTGAGGCGATAGCCCGGCCAATCGCGGGGCAGAGCGGGGGTGACGGTGAAGTGGTCGCCATGCAACTGGAAGCCGAGTATCGCCTCCAGACCGACGCGATAGTACCATGCCGCCGAGCCGGTGTACCACGTCCAGCCACCGCGCCCGATATGCTGGGGGTGGCTGTACACATCGGCCACGATGACGTATGGCTCGACCTTGTAACGGGCAATCGCTTCTGCGTCGCGGCTGTGAGTAATCGGGTTGAGCATGGTGTATAGCTGATAGGCGCGGTCGCCATCCCCCAGCATGGCGTGGGCAAGGGCGGTCCAAATCGCCGCGTGGGTGTACTGCCCGCCGTTCTCGCGCAGGCCGGGGGGATAGCCCTTGATGTAGCCGGGGTCGTGGGTGGTCTGGTCGAAGGCGGGGGTGAGTAGCTTGCTAATCCCATTGGCATCATCCACCAGCCGCTCATCCACCGCTTGCATCGCTTGGCGGCTACGCAAGGGGTCGCCCAGCCCGGCAATCACGCTCCACGATTGGGCAATCGCGTCTATCTGACACTCATCGTTCTGCGCCGAGCCGAGCGGGGTGCCATCATCGAAGTAGGCGCGACGATACCAGCCGCCATCCCAGCCCGCCGTCTCGATTGCTGTGCCGAGGCGAGAGCGTTGAGTGGCGCACCAATCGGCCATGGCTGCATCTTGGCAGCGGGTGGCGAGGGGGATGAAGCGTTCTAGGGTGGCGGCGAGGAACCATGCCAGCCATACACTCTCGCCTTTGCCGCCAATGCCCACGTGATTCATGCCATCGTTCCAGTCGCCCGCCCCCATCAGGGGCAGACCATGCGCTCCCTCGGTAGTGCCGCGCCGTAGAGCGCGAACGCAGTGTTCATAGATGCTGGCCCGCTCCTCGGATACGCTGGGTTGGCTGTAAGCATCCTCCTGCCCCTCGGCCAACTCCGCCGCTTCGAGGAAGGGGACGGACTCCTCTAGCACGCTCGTATCGCCGGTCGCTTCCACGTAGAAGGCGGTGACGAACGGCAACCACAGCAGGTCATCAGAGAAGCGGGTGCGTACCCCCCGTCCGGTGGGCGGATGCCACCAGTGCTGCACATCGCCCGCGCGGAACTGATGCTGCGCCGCCAGCACGATTTGGGCGCGGGTTAGCTGCGGGGCGGTGTAGACGAGGGCCATCACATCCTGCAACTGGTCGCGGAAGCCGAATGCGCCCCCCCCTTGATAAAACGCGGAACGCGCCCATACCCGACAGCCCAACGTTTGGTAGAGCAGCCAGCGGTTCATCATCAGGTTCATCGCGGGGTCGGGAGTATCCACTTGGAGGCTGAGGAGGTCGTCCCACTGTTGCGCCACTGCCGCCCGCGCCGCCGCCTGCTGCTCTGGGTTACGGAAGCGGTTGACTAGCTCGCTCACTTGGGCCGCCTCCGCCGCCTCGCCCACGATGAAGGTGA
>JBBSEE010000384.1:0-3756 GCA_038239995.1 Chloroflexia bacterium
GGTGGTGATGTAAATTGGGCCGGGGCGAGCGCAGCCCGCCCCTACGTCATTACACCATTGGCTTGACGAATTGGTATTAGGAGGCATGAACTTGAAAATCCTCATCATCGGCGGCACACGGTTTCTGGGCCGCTTCATCGTGGAGAGTGGCTTGCGGCGGGGGCATCAGCTTACTCTGTTCAATCGGGGGCAGAGCAACCCCGACCTCTACCCCGATGTGGAGCAGATACGCGACAACCGTGACGGCGGTTTGTCCGTGCTGCAAGGGCGAAGCTGGGACGCGGTGATTGACACCTGTGGGTTCGTCCCCCGAGTGGTGCGGGCCGCCGCCGAGTTGCTGGCCGATGCGGTGGACCACTATACCCTCATCTCCTCTATTTCCGCCTACAAGGAGGAGGGCTTGAGCGGGATGGACGAGTCCGCCCCGCTTGCCACCATGCCCGATGAGACGGTGGAAGAGGTGAACGGCGAGACCTATGGCCCGCTGAAGGCGTTGTGCGAGCAGGCGGCGGAGGCGGCGATACCCGGTCGGGTGCTGGTAGTCCGCCCCGGCCTCATCGTCGGGCCATACGACCTGACTGACCGCTTCACCTACTGGCCGGTTCGCATCGCACGGGGTGGCGAGGTGTTGGCCCCCGGCGACCCTGACCGCCCCGTAGAGATTATTGATGTGCGCGACCTTGCCGACTGGGTGGTGCGGATGACCGAGGCGAAGCAGACCGGCGCGTTCAACGCCAGCGGCCCGGCCCAACCCCTGAGCATGGGGCAGATGCTGGCGGAGATTAAGTCGGCATTGGCAAGCGACGCGCAGTTCACATGGGTGAATGACGATTTTCTGGCCGCCCAAGCAGTGGGGGCATGGATCGAGATGCCGCTGTGGATACCTGCCGCCGACAACGCCATCCTCACCGTCAACTGCGGCAAGGCCATCGCCGCCGGTCTCACCTTCCGCCCCCTTGCCGACACCGCCCGCGACACTCTTGCGTGGGCCAACACCCGCCCCCCCGATTACGAATGGCGGGCGGGGCTGAAGCCAGAGCGCGAAGCCGAGGTGCAGGCTAACTGGCACGCTCAGGGGGGGCGATGAGCTACCACTTTCGCGCCGCGCTGGAAGCCGATGCCCGCGTGTTCGCTAGCTGGCGATACACCGGGGACTACGCGATGTACAACCCCGATGACGATGATTACGCCCTTTACCTCGACCCCGCCAACCAATATTACGCCATCATCGCCCCCGAAGGTCAACTCATCGGCTACTTCTGCCTCGGCGAAGATGCGCGGGTGCCGGGCGGGGTTTACGACCAGCCTGCCCTCGACCTCGGCGTTGGCCTCCGCCCCGAACTGACCGGCAAGGGGCTGGGGAGAGATATACTCACCAGCATCCTCGATTACCTCAAGGCTAACTTCAACCCCCCCTCCTACCGCGTTACCATCGCCACCTTCAATCAGCGGGCGATTCGGCTGTGCCGCTCGGTGGGCTTCATCCCCACCCGCACCTTCATCGGGCAAACCAAGCCGCGCGAACGACCTTTTATCCAGATGATTAGACCGGCATAGGAGGCACAAATTGCGAATAACCGCCGAACGAATGGAAGATTTGCGCGTGCTGCTAGATGAAGCCGCCGCCACCCTGCCCGATACGCACTGGCGCAAGATGTTCGGCTGCTGGGCGTTGTTTACCGATAGGGGCATCTTCGCGCTGGTATGGAATGAGGATGATGGGCGGCTAGGGGTGCGCCTACCCGACCCCGCTGCGTTCGCCGAGTTGCTGGCAATCGCGGGGGCGCAGACGTGGCTTCTACCAAACGGCCCGCAAATGTCGCGTTGGGTGTTGGTGCCAGAGAGCTTCCACCGCGACCCAGGTAAACTTGCCGACTGGGTGGCCCGTGCTCATCAGCTATCCCTGAGCGGCCCCGCCCCTAAGCGCAGCAAGAAGAAGAAAGAAGCGGAATTACGCATATGGCGCACCTTGCCCTCCCCGATGTCGCCTATAAGGACAGTTACTTGCAGGCGTTGCGCGAGTACCAAGCTGAGGGCCATCTCCTACACTACAATTGGGATGCGATTGCCGCCGACTTCGCCGCCTTCGTTGACCGTCTGCTGTCCCCTGACCCTTACCCCATGCCGCGTGGACGGGTGCCGGAGAGCATCTTCTGGCTGATTGAGGGCGATGAGTACGTGGGCCGCGTCTCCATCCGTCACCAACTTACTGAGGCGATGCTTCATTGGGGCGGCAATATTGGCTATGAGATTCGCCCGACGATGCGGAGGCTTGGTTACGGCAAACAGATACTGCGGCTGGGGTTGGCTGAGGCGTGCAAGCTGGGGATGCGCCGCGTGCTGCTCACCTGCTACGCCGCGAACATCGGCTCGCGCAAGATTATCGAAGCGAACGGTGGGGTGCTTGAGAACGAGGTAGAAGTCGAAGGCAAACCAGCGTTGCGCTATTGGATTGACATCCCACAAGGAGGGGTAATGGACAAGGTAAACCTAGCCGAGAAGTTCAGCCTGTTCAGCGAATACTGGTCGCCCAAGATTGTCGGCGAACTGAACGACTCCTACGTCAAGGTAGTGAAGGTCAAGGGCGAGTTCGTGTGGCACAGCCATGCAGAAGAAGATGAGATGTTCCTCGTCATCAAGGGACGTTTGTGTATCCAGATGCGCGACTGCGAGGTCTGGCTGGAGGCGGGCGAGTTCCTCATCGTCCCCAAAGGGGTGGAGCATCGCCCCGTTGCCGACGAGGAGGTGCAAATCGTGCTGCTGGAGCCAAAGACCACGGTCAACACTGGCAACGTGCAGAATGAACTGACCGCCACATTGGAGCGGATATGATGCAGATAGTCGAGCTTACCACCGAGGCGGAGTTGCGCGAGGCGTACCCCGTGATGCACGAGCTACGCACCCACTTGAGCGAGGATGAGTATCTTGCTCTGCTAGCCGAGATGCGGCCCGTCGGCTATCGGATGCTCGCGGTGCGCGATGATCGCGGGCGCATCGTCGCCCTAGCCGGTATCGCCGCGCAGGTCAACTTCTACTACGGTCACTTCATCTGGGTGTTCGACCTCATCACCACCGCGACCGCGCGTTCGCACGGCTACGGTGAAGTCCTGATGCGCCACATCGAGGAGCTGGCGCGGGCGGACGGGCGCAAGGTCATCGCCCTCACCTCCGGGGTGCAGCGGCTGGACGCGCACCGCTTCTATGAGCAGCGCATCGGCATGGAGCGGGTCAGCTATACCTTCAAGAAGACGCTGGAATTAGGGGCAAGCACATGGAACTAGCCGAGCAACTGTATGACACTTGGAATATCAACAATCGCATCAGCCTCTACCTGTTGGACGCGATTGCCCCCGACCTGCTGGCCCTGAAGCTGACGCGGGGACGCAGTGTCAGCGAACAGTTCGCCCACATCCACAATGTGCGCCTATCGCGCATTGAATATGGTGCCGTAGAGTTGCTGGCCGGACTAGCGAGGGTGGAGAAAGAGGCGGCCAGCGACAAAGAGGCCCTGCGGGAGGCGTTGACAGGTTCGGGCAAAGCGGTCGAAGCTCTGCTGCGTAAGGCGGTGGCCGAGGGCAAGGTCAAGAACTTCAAGCCGCACGTGACCGCCCTGCTTGGCTACCTGATTGCCCACGATGCTCATCATCGCGCTGAGGCTAGCTTCATCCTCGCGCAGTCGGGGCATAAGCTGGATGACCTGCTTGCCTACGGCCAGTGGGACTGGAACAAGCGATAAACGCCAATCTACATCCCACA
>JBBSEE010000385.1:0-3747 GCA_038239995.1 Chloroflexia bacterium
ATTTTGTTAATCTTCATTATCCCACCCTACCGACTTTGCCCACTATCGGCAATCGGCAACCCGCTTGACAGCCTCACGCAACGGTGATATACTGGCGACAGCAACTAAACATAACGTTAGACAAGGACATCCCTTTGGCCCTGAAAATATTGCATATCAGCGATGTGCATCTCGGCGTGGAGAAGCACGGTACCCTCGACCCCAGCACTGGCCTGAGCAGTCGGCTGGGCGATTTCCTCCAATCCTTCGACCAAGCGGTGGATGCCGCCATCGAGCATGGCTGCGACCTGATGCTGTTCGCTGGCGATGCCTATAAGACCCGCGACCCTAACCCCACCATCCAGCGCGAGTTCGCCAAGCGCATCCGCAAGCTGGGCGATGCCGGTATCCCCAGCTTCCTGCTAGTCGGCAACCATGACCTGCCCCTCGCCTCCGCCCGCGCCCACACCATTGAGATATTCGACACCCTCGGTGTCCCCCATGTCACGGTCGCCCGCAAGCCCGGCACCTATATCATGGGCACGCGCAAGGGTGAGGTGCAAATCGTGGCCCTGCCATGGGTTACACCCCACACCCTGATGAGCCGCGACGAGTATCGCAGCGTGGGTATCGAGCAGCTCAACGCGGTCATGGCGGGCAAGATTGAAGAGATTATCGAGCAAGAGGTCGCCAAGCTAGACCCGTCTATCCCCGCCATCTTCACCATGCACGGCACGGTCAGCGGGGCGGTGTTCAGCAGCGAACGCGACATTATGCTGGGCAAGGATGTGGTGGTGCCCCTCAGCCTCGTCACCAACCCCGCCTTCAGCTACGCCGCCCTCGGCCACATCCACAAGCACCAAGTGCTGAACGACGACCCGGCGGTGGTCTACTGTGGCAGCCTAGAGCGGATCGATTTCGGCGAGGAGAAGGAGGCGAAGGGCTTCATCATCGCCGAGTTCGAGCCGCGCCATCAGCCTGCCCCCGGCTACAATCACTATGTCGTCACCGCGGCCAAAGCCCACTTCATCGCCACCGATGCCCGCCGCTTCTTCACCCTAAAGGTGGACGCGGCAGTGCCTAGCCCCACTGAGGCGGTGTTGCTGGCGATTGAGAAGCACAGTAAGAAGATCGAGGGCGCGATTGTCCGCCTCATCATCAGCACCGACGTGCAGCACGCCCCCGCCCTGCGCGATGCCGACATCCGCAAGGCGTTGGTGGCGGAGGGTGCCCACCACATTGCGGCGGTGGCCCGCGAGGTGGAACATGGGGAGCGCATCCGCAGCAACAGCACGATGCTGGGCCAACTCCCGCCCCTTGACGCGCTGGCGGTCTACTTCAAGCACCGCAACTATAACGCCGCCCGCAGCGAGTCCTTGCTGAAGTACGCGGCGGAGATAATCGGGGTGGGCGGGGCGATCGCCGATGCCCGCGGCAACGAGATGGCCGATGACCACGACGGGGCGCGGCAGTAGGGGTATTGGGCTACCTATTGCGCCCACTAATAAATTGCGATATAATGTGACATAACACAGGCAAGGTAGGTTGGGGAAGGGGACAAGGGGGGCGGGGCGAATGGCGAAGTTCAAGCTGCAAGAGGCGTGCAATCGGGCCAAAGATGCGTTGGAGGGCGGCGACAGCGACCGCGCTATCGCTATGTGCCAACACATCCTCCGCTATTTCCCCCGCTGCATCGAAGCCTACCGCCTGCTCGGTGAAGCCTACCTTGAGCGGGGTGACACCGCGACTGCCGATAAGCTATTCAGCTACGTGGTGCAGGCCGACCCCCAGAACGTGCTGGCCCGCATCGGGCGGGCGATTATCCGCGAGGAGCAGGGTAACATTGATGCCGCGATTGGCGAGTTCGAGCGGGCCTTCGAGATTGACCCCAACATCAGTGAGTTGCGCGAGGAGTTGCTGCGCCTCTACACCGCCCGCTTCGGCAGCGAGGGGGCACGGATACGCACCAGCCGGGTCGGGCTAGCCCACCTCTACGCCCGCGATTACCTGTTCCCCCAAGCGATTAACGAGTACAACGACATCCTGCGGAGTGAACCGCGCCTCGATGTGCGGGTTGCGCTGGCGACAACGCTGTGGCGGGCGGGCAACGATGAGGCCGCCGCCGAACTGTGCAACGCGATTTTGCAGCAGGTGCCGAACAACCTACAGGCCAACCTCATCCTCGGCCAAATCTGGCTGACCGACGGCCACCGTGATGATGCCCTCTCCCTGCTGCGGCGGGCCATGGACCTCGACCCCGACAACGCCACCGCCCGCGAACTGTACGAGAGCCGCGCCGGGCGTATCAACCTGCCCCCGCTCACCTACTATGCCGCCGAACTGCCCAAGTGGGACGGCAGCGAACTGACCGCCAGCAGCGAACTACCCGCCGGTCTCAGCGAAGTGGTCGAACTGGAGGAGAACGCCCTGCCCTCGCATATGGTCGAAGCCGCCGCGGCCACTGCCCCGGCCACGCCAGAGCCGGTGGCGATGAGCGCGGAGCAGATTGGCAAGGAAATGGCAGGGATTGAACACGAAATCGCGGCGGAGCAGGAGATTGAGGGGGTGCCACCATGGCTGCTGTCCGAATCGCCAGTGGTGGACACTCCTTATCCCGCGGACGAGGGTGAGCCGCGTCCCCCGGCGGAGATGCAGCGGCAGCGGCTGGACCGCGACGAGTTCATGCAACGCCTCGCCACCTCTGGTCTGGGCGTACCGCCCACCCCCGCGAATCCGCCCGCCGCTATCGGGGAGGGTGGACCCGCCGCTGTCGAGGCTACCGCCGCTGCCGACCAGACCGAGCCAGCCGCTACCCCTACCGCCGCGCCGCCCAGCCCCGACAGCGGCGATTGGCTGGAACGCCTCGCCGCCCAGACTCGCTTCGATGCGGAGCAGCCGATTGCCACCGCTGCCGAACAGGTCAAGCCTCGTGAGCGCGGCTTCCTCGACGAGTTGCTGGACGAGGATGAGGAAATCCCCGCCGAGGCCGCGCCTCCCACCATTGCCGATGAGGCGATTGAGCAGCCCGCGCTGGCCGCCATTGAGGCCGACACATCGCCTGCGCTGAGTGAGCCACCGACCGCGCCGCCCAGCCCAGCGACGGGGTTGACCGAGGAGAAGCGACAGTCGCGCACCACTGGCGAGTTGCCCGCGCTGGATGGGGAGGACGCTGCTGCCCAGTCCGACACCCCGCCCCATCGCCGCGCCGAGGACCTCAACCCCGACAGCCCGCTGGACATCCTCGGTGTCTTCAGCCTGCCCCATGATGATACCGCCGCCTCCGTAGCTGCTGCTGAGGATACCACCGCGCCGTCGGGGGCGCACCCGCCGGAAGCTGATATGAACGTGGCTCCGACCGTGCCGCCCACCGATACACCCCTTGCCGCTCCCGCATCCACAATTTCAGAGGAGGAGAATATGCCCGCGCCTAGCTATGCTGAAGATGACGAACAGGGTCGCACCTTCGATTTCGATTGGGACAAGGAAGGTCTGCCCGATTACCTGAAGGAGTTCGCCCTCGGCGAGAGCAGTGCGCTGGGGCCGGGCGAATTGCCCCCCGCCGCCGCGCCCATCCCCGATGAGATGGAGGGTCTGCCCGCATGGTTGAGCAGCAATCAGCCGTCCGGTTCGCCCACCAGCGAGGAAGCTGCCCCCCCCGCGTGGCTAACCCCCACCCCTGAACCCCCGCCTGTGCCCGCAATGGCAAGCGCGACCCCCCCTCCCACCGCCCCCGCATCCGGCGGCGACATGGATATGGAGGGGCTACCC
>JBBSEE010000386.1:0-3733 GCA_038239995.1 Chloroflexia bacterium
AGGAAACTAGCGGGGGTTTGGGGGTTGACCCCCAGCTAGCGAAGTGCCCGTAAGCTAGTCGCAATTTTGGCGTTGCCTCACACGGAATTACGTTGACACTCCCCTACCATGATAGGTATAATACCGCCCATATGAGAATCGCGATTGTGGGCATTGGGGGGGTCAGCGTCAACTTCTACAACTGGCCGGAGCGGGCGATTGGTCGAGCGATGGTGCAGCACGGCCACGCCGTGACCGCCTATACCTACCGTGACCCGAACTCAGCGGACATGGCCGCCGACGAGGTGATTGATGGCATCGAGGTGTGGCGCGTCCCCGCCAAGCAGTGGCGCAACCGCGAGTTCGAGGCCCAGCTTGCTCGCCAACCCCGCCCCGATGTCGCCCACATCTATCACCCCCGCAACCTGCTGGCCTATACGGCGGCCCGTCACTATCGGCGGGTGGGGGTGCCGATGGTCTACACATGGTCGGGGCCGTTCCATGACGAGTTCCTGATTGACGACCGTGAGGCCCCATGGGAGCAGACCCCCCACTACGAGCGCATCATCTTTGACCCCCGCACCGCGCTCATCCGCGCCCTGACCAGCGGCAACCCCAAGCGCACGATGCGTAACTTTGCGATGCACTGGCCGCTGCGCCAAGCAACCCGCTTCGCCCCTGTCTCCCACCATGAGGCCGAGGTGTTGCAACGCTTTGGGCTGCCCGCCGCGCGTACCTGTGTGGTGCCGCATTGGATTGACGATGCTCCCTATCGGGGCGAGTTGCAGGCGGTGGCCGCTACTGCGGGCTTGCCCCGCCCATGGCTGCTGTACATCGGGCAACTGACCCGTCGCAAGTGCTACGATTTGGTGGCCGCGGCGATGCCCACGATTGTCGCTGCCCACCCCACCGCTTCGTTCCTGTTCGTCACCCACAACCCAGAGCAACGCGCCCACCTCACCGCCCTTGCCGAGCAGCGCGGGGTGGCGGGCAACCTGCACTTCCTCGGTCGCCTCAGCGAGGAGCAGAAGGCTAGCCTGATGCGGCAGAGCGATGTCTACCTCTACCCCAGCCGCTACGAGGGTTTCGGTCTGCCTCTGCTCGAAGCGATGGCCGCCGACTTGCCCCTCATCAGTACCGATATTGCCGCGGTCAATGAGACAATACGCGACGGCTACAATGGGCTGCTCACCCTCTACAACGATGCCCCCGCCCTCGCCGCCGCCGCCATGCGCCTACTCGCCGACTCCGACTTGCGCCAGAGACTGATACAGGGCGGGCGCGAGACGCTGAACACCAGCCATAAGCAAGCGACGCTGGTCGGCCAACTGGAGCAGCAGTATCTGCTCGCCCAGCAACCACAATGAGAACGCTACATATCCTTCGAGTTTGGGGCGGCGGGGAGATAGCCCGGCTACGCGATTACCTTGCCCCCCGCCAGCTGGTCGCCCTCGCCCTGCTGCTGGCCGCGCTAGGGGGCGGCCTCGTCCTCGCCTACCAGTATCCCCCCTCGCAATACTTCGTGGATGTGGGGGCACCCGATGATGGACCGTATACGCGCAACTTCCAGTCGCCTCAGCTAGAGGGGACGACCAGCTACCGTCCCACCGACATCTACTCCTATGTGGACATCCCCGGCACTGGCAGCTTGCCTTACACCCTTACTCTGCGACTGGACGGCAGCAACCCCTTGCCCAACACTCAACCGCTGACCACCACCATCATCGTCGGGGGCGTACCATTGTACAGCGGTAGATTGCATGGCGGCTGGCAGGAGCTATCCTTTGCGGTCAACCCCACCACTGCCCCCGCCGCCCTTGCCGCCCGCGATGTGGCAATCGAACTGCGGAGCGAAACCTACATCTCGCCGGACAGCCCAACGGTTGCGCTCGGCCCCAAAGTGGACTGGGTGCGCGTTACCCCCGTCGCTAGCGGGTTCGTCGCCCCCACTGTAGGGGTCATCGTTCGCTTGCTCGCCTTTGCCGCCCTGCTATATCTGCTGCTCTGCCGCTTGCTCAGTCTGTTCACTGCCCGCGCAAGCAAGTGGCCCTTCATCATCGCCGCGCTGGTCGCTGCTGCCCTCGTCGCGCTGCTCCTCGTCGCCCATCAAGCCCTCGCCCTCGACTCCGCCCACCTGCTCATCACCGTCGCAGCCACCTATCTGCTGCTCATCATCACATTGTTGCTCTTGCCGGGCGGTAAAAATCACGACTCTACATCATCAACAACTCAAACCTCAAACCACAAACCTCAAACCTCACTCCAAACCTCACTTCTCATCGCTATCGTGGTGCTAGCGTTCGCGGTCAAGTTCGGGGGGATGGCCTTGCCACAGACTATCGTCAAGGATATGCCGTGGCACCTGCGCTTCATTGCCGAGGTGAAGAATGGGGGACTGGGCGAGTTGATGCAGCCGGGGGTGCTGTCGGTCACGCCCCGCGAGTGGGATTTGGGCAGCAACGCGCTGGTGCCCAAATCGCCGCTGTTCTACGTACTAATGGCCCCACTGGCTTATCTCCCCGGCGACCTCGAAGTATGGGTCAAGCTGGTCATCTGCCTAATAGATGTGAGCGGGGCACTTATCCTCTTCTATCTCGCTCGTCGCTTGATACCGGACGGCGCACAGGCGGGTCTGTTGGCGGCGGCGGTCTATCTGCTTACCCCGCTGTCATATCGGGTGCTATCGTTCGGCACCTTGCCCACCATCTTTGCTCAATGGTTGACCCTACTGGCCTTCGCCTACCTTGCGCTCCACTTGCCACGCTTGCACCGCCCCCTTGTGCTGGTGGGACAATCGCTGCTGCTTGCTCTGGTGCTACTCGCCTTCCCCACGATGGTGTTGTTCACCCCCATCGTCCTCGGCGTAGTGGTGGTGGGTGGGGGCTTGTTCATCGGTGATAAGGTGACGCGGCGCAACGCGCTCATCTTCCTGCCCCTCAGCGGGCTAGTCGGGGCGGGCCTCGCCGTGCTACTCTATTACGGTCGCTATGTGGCGGGCTTCATCAGCAACACCCTGCCTAGCTTGGGCAAAGGCACGGCAGTGCGTGGCGAACTGCCCGGCGATAAGCTGGGCGGCTGGGGCGGGATGCTGCTCAGTAACCTCGACTTCTACGGCAGCGTCTTCCCCATTATCCTTGCCATCTTCGGCCTCATCTTGCTATTCCGTCAGGCATGGCCGCCGTGGACTGTGGGCGGGTCGCAATCCACCCTAGCAAAGCAAGCGTACCAACCCAATCGGCAAACCCTGTGCTGGCTGCTGCTCGGCTGGCTGCTGATTATCCCCCTCTTTTACGTGGTCAACTACTGGCTGGACATGATAGGCAAGCACCTGCTCTACACCATGTACCCGCTTGCACTGGCGAGTGGGGTGACGCTGGCCCGATGGTGGGGTGGGTCGCGCTGGGGCAAATGGGCGGTGGGGTTGCTACTGCTCGCCCTCGGCGCGACGGCGATGAGCTTGTGGCTGGGGAGGATAATCTATGGCGGTCGGTGAGGAGCTAGGCCACATCGCGCGGGGGCTGACCAGCCGCTGGATGGGGCTACTGCTGCTGCTCGCCCTGCTCGGTATCGGGGCCGCCTATCAGGTGAAGCGCAGCTACGTGATAGACATCGGCGGGCCGCTCGATTGCCCCTATTTGGGGACGGTGCAATATTGTATGCAAGTCCCCCCCCACAGCCCCGTCTGGGACGTTGGCGGGGGCGGGGCGGGGCGGTGGGGCCAGGGGGGTTGGGGGTTCTTCCTGCCCGCGCTTGG
>JBBSEE010000387.1:0-3726 GCA_038239995.1 Chloroflexia bacterium
ACCCCGCTGCTGATCAGGTAGGCAAACGAGCTGCGCAGCACATTGTTGAGGTCGAACAACTTATAGCGGATGATGGCTTAAGCGACGGTGATGGGGAAGATAATGAGGAAGGCGTAGCCGGTGTTGAAGTCAATCAATTGTTGACCAAAGACGTAAATGGGGATAGTGTAGAGGAACAGGATGGGGCCGATGCCTAGCAGCGAACCGGCCACCACCAGCCGCGCTTGACGGCGCACCGTGGGGTTGCTGCTGGTGCGCCAGTCGTAGATCACCCCTGCAAGGAACACCAGCAAGCCCAGCCCGGCAAACAAGGCCGCCCATGTGGACGCACCTACCGGGGTAACGTAGCGGTGATTATAGATGTCGCCAATCTTGGCCTGCGCTTGCAGGGTGTAGATTGCCCCCAACGCGATGGAGAAGGGGTAGAGCAGATATTGCAGCGCGGGGATGCGCCGCACAATCGGCTTGACCTGCGGGAAGTTGGCGGATAGCTGGAAGGCGGTCGCCCCCAGTAGGGCCAGCGCGAAGCCGTATATCCCCTCAAACCACGTCAGGTCGAGGGGATGCACGCGGTAGGTGTACAGCCCCTCATAGCCGGTAATCACCACCATGCTGCCATTCACCATCGCCAGCATGAACACCTGACTGGGCCGCTCGTCCTGCTTGAAGAAGTAGATAAATATCCCCACCGCGAACATCAACCAGCCAACCAAGAACCCCACTCCGTAGAAGGAGAGAAAGTCGCTCACATCGAAGGTGAAGGTAGGGGCTTGCACGATGCGCTGCGAGGGGGTGCTACTGCCCGGCGTGGTGCGTTGAATGGTGTACACCGCGCTGGTCATATCGGGGTTGGCCGCCTCCGCCCCAAACCCTACGCGGTTCTTCTGCCCGATTGCCTGCTCGAAGTTAATCGGTGGCTGCCCGTTGACCAGCACGATGCGGTCATTCAGCCTAATATCCGCCTTGTTCAGTTGGGAAATGACCCCGCTGATTTTGAAGTAATAATTGAAGCTGAAGCCGCCCCATGTGCGCCCGATGGAGTTGAGGCACTCGGCGGAGACCAGCAGGTTGTTGACCAGCACGAACAGGATGATAAATATGTGGATCGCCTTTAGCACGGTAAGCTGCTGCCACCAGCGCGTGGTCGCGGGGGGATGGGGGATACCGTGCGGCTGGTCAGTCATCCATCTTTTGTTCGCGGGGGTCAAATCTGCTGCGCTCCTATGGCGTGGCGGGCGTGATGAAGGGACAGGGGGCTGCCCCTGCCCCGATATTATAGCACAACTGATGCACTTTCGGTTCAGGCTGGTGCGTCCAACGCGGTTGCTTCTGGTAGCCTTGCCCACCTGTTGCATCAATATCGCAAAGTTGTTGACATAACATCCCAAAATCGCACAAACTATTACTCCCGACCTCTTGGCTTTTACGCGGCATTGCGATTATATCGCAATGCCGCGTGTTGTATACCTAGCCACGCGGCAGAGGGTACTTCCCACGAGTTGCGCGGCGCGGGTCGCGCATTGTATAATCGTTTATCGAAAGGGGAACGGACATGAGGACTAGGAAGGTAGGCGTGGTGGTTAGCGGAGCGTTGGTGCTGGTCATTGCGGTTAGTTTGCTGGTGGGCATACAACGGGTGCAGGCCACTGTTTGTACGCCCCCAGATGTTTGCTGGCAGGCTTACGCCAGCCCTAACCCCAGCAGCAACTTCAACACCCTCAAGGGGGTCTACGCGGTCAGCAATAAGCACGTTTGGGCGGTGGGCTACTACCTCGACACCACCGCGCAGGTCAACAAGCCCCTGATTGAAGAATGGAGTAGTACCAGCAACACGTGGGCGACGGTGCCAGCCGCTGTCACCGGCACGGGCGGTGCGCTCAACGCGGTGGGCTTCGCCCGCAACGACCTGCAAGCCACCGATGTGTGGGCGGTGGGCTACTACACCACCAGCACCGCGACCAAGACATTGATTGAGAAGCACGGCACTAGTTGGAGCGTGGTGGGCAGCCCCAATCCCACCGGCAGCAGCTACAGTGTGCTGCAAAGCGTGGCGGGGGTCGCGGCGAACAACTACTGGGCGGTGGGCTACTACTACGACAGCAGCGCAGCCGCGTACCGCACCCTCACCGAACACTGGGATGGCCTTAGCTGGACGATAGCGACCAGCGATAACCACGGCAGTGGCAACAACTATCTCAGTTCGGTATCCTTTGGCGCGAGTGGAGAAGCATGGGCGACCGGCTACTACAACAGCAGCGATGGCTATAAGCATCCTCTGATGCTGAAGTGGAGCAGCAGCCTATCGAAGTGGGAAGACAGGACCAACGATTTGCCCACCATGGGCAACAACTCGGTCTTCAACGGTATATCCTTCAACGACCCCAGTGGCTGGGCGGTGGGATATGATGGCAACGGCGCTCTTATCTTTTCCTACGACTCGGCCAACGGCTGGGCAAATCGCAGCCCATCAAACGGTCCCTCGCTGTTGTCGGTAGATGACATGGGAGCAAATGCCGCGTGGGCGGTAGGCTGGCGCTCTCCCGGATGCTGCAGCCGGCCGGACAGCGAATACTGGAACGGTTTCCAGTGGACCGAGTATTGGGCGAAGAGCATCGGTGGTTTCGGCGACACCTTCAACGCGGTGAGCGGGGCCAACAACACCGATGTGTGGGCAGTGGGCGAATCGTACCAAGTCGGTCATGTTGATACCCTGATTGAGCGCTACAACCCCATCGGGCAATAAGGCAGGGTTAGTGGTAACACCCGCTAAGTGACGGGCAGCCACGGTCTAGCTGCCCGTTACCTACCTAGAACAAGGGTGGGCCACTAGTGCTGCGACGATGCTGGCCGATGGCGAGCCGGGAGAAGTGAGGGAAGCAGATGAACAAGGCTAGTCAGGGTCGGGGGCTGGTACTAACCGTCATGTTGGGGCTGCTGCTGGGGGCAACCACGCTGGGCTACCCGGCCGTGGGCCAGCGGGCAGTAGGGGCCGCGCCACTGGACAACACCCCCATCCCCCCCGGCAGCCGCGATTGCCGACTAACATGGCGGATGGTAGACACCCCCAACATTGACTACCACAACCTTATCTTTGGCGCAGTGGCCGCAGTGTCGCATAACGATGTGTGGGTGAGCGGGGATGATAGCGGATTTGCCCCACTCATCGAACACTGGGATGGGCAGCAGTGGAGTTTCGTGCCCGCGCCCAATCCCAACATTGGTAACGGCATGGCGGCGATGGTGGCCTTGTCGGCCAACAACATCTGGGGTGCAGGCTGGAATACCGGTGGCAACCGTTCGCAAATCGAACACTGGGATGGGGTGCAGTGGAGCGTGGTGCCTAGCCCCAACCCCGGTGGGGGTGACGATATGCTGCACGGTATTGCCGCGCTGGATGCCAACGACATCTGGGCGGTGGGTGAGTACGATACTATCAGCGGTACCCGGGCACTAATCGAGCATTGGGACGGGAGCAGTTGGCAGCTAGTGGCTAGCCCCGCCACTAGCCCTATTGATTACGATTGGTTGCAGGGGGTAGCCGCGATTGCCCCCGACAATGTGTGGGCAGTGGGATACTATCAAGACAACACCTTGCCCGACCTACCATCGAAGAGCTTGATTGAGCACTGGGATGGGCAGCAGTGGAGCATCATCCCGCACACCCCAGTTAGCCCCCGTGACCGGCTCTTCGGTATCGCGGCGGTGTCCGCCACCGACATCTGGGCG
>JBBSEE010000388.1:0-3720 GCA_038239995.1 Chloroflexia bacterium
GCAGCCGCTCTACGGCGGCGGCGCGGCCACCCCCTTCACCACCTACTACGAGGCACTGGACCAAACCTTCTACCTACGCATCGCCGATGAGCTATACCTGAAGCGACTGCTGGTGGGCGGGTTCGAGCGGGTCTACGAGTTCGCGCACGATTTTCGCAACGAGGGCGCAGATGCTACCCATGCCCCAGAGTTCACCATGTTGGAACTGTACGAAGCCTACGCTCACTACGAGACGATGATGCAACTGTTCGAGCAGATGTGCGTGGGGCTGGCGATGGCGATACACGGCAAGTTGCAGTTCGACTACGATGGGCATACGCTGGACTTCACCCCGCCATGGCGGCGCGTGGATATGCGCGACGCGCTCATCCAGCACGCCGGGGTTGACTTCGACGAGTACCCCGACACCGAGGCGGGGCGGCGGGGCCTGTACGAGGCGGCGCGGCGGGCCGGGGTGAAGGTTGACCCCGATATGCGTTGGGCCAAGCTGCTGGATGAGGTGCTGGGGGCGACCGTAGAGCCGAGCTTCATCAATCCCACCTTTCTCGTCGGCCACCCGGTGCCCATCTCCCCGCTGGCAAAGCGTCGCCCCGACGACCCGCAGCGTACCGAGCGGTTCGAGGCCTACATGGGCGGGTTCGAGATGTGCAACGCTTTCAGCGAACTGAACGACCCCACCGACCAGTACGTTCGCTTCGTGGCGGCGGGGCGCGATGCGGCGGCGGGTGATGCCGAGGCCCACCGCATGGATGTGGACTTCCTCACCGCCCTCACGCACGGTATGCCTCCCACCGGCGGGATGGGCATTGGGATTGACCGGCTGGCGATGATTTTCACCGGCCAAACCTCAATTCGCGATGTGATACTCTTCCCCCAACTTCGCAACAAGTAGTCCGATTTTGGATTTTGAATCACGAACGCCCTGACCCGTTGCGGGCCGGGGTGTTCGTCTGTTTGGGCATCATCTTCTGGTTCTGCAACTATTTACGAGCAAGGCTGGCAAAAATCTTGCTTACTCGTTCAGCAGCAAACTAGCCAGCTATGACCCTAGACAGGAGCCAGCCGATGTTGGACGCGGTGATGTTTTGGAATGAACCGAATAACCTCAGTCACTGGGACTTTACCATGGACCCCGATTGGCAGGAGTTCAGCCAGATGGTGGGCTGGGCGGGGGCGGCGGTGGCCGCGGCGCGGCCCGATGTGACGCGGGTGATGGGCGGTATCTCGCCGATTGACCCGGAGTTTATCCTCAAGCTGCGCGAACATGGGGCGTTGGAGCATATGAACGTGGTCGCGGTACACGGCTTCCCGCTGGACTGGAACAATTGGCAGATCAACGAGTGGCCCGCCCAAGTGCGGCTCATCGAGCAGACCGCGCAGATGCCGGTGTGGGCTACTGAGGTGGGGGTGAGCAGCTTCGGGGCCGAGGAGGTGCAGGAGTTCGGCTTGCAGCGCACCCGCGACCTGCTCTGTGGCCTACCGCGCGTCTATTGGTACTCGCTGTTCGATTTGCCCCCCGAACGGCCTGCCACCACCCGCCACAAGGAGAGCGAGGGCAGCGCGTACTATCGCCACTTTCATATGGGGCTGATTAAGGCCGACCGGCGCACCCCCAAGCTGGCCTTGCGCCACTTTGCCCCGCCCCTCGGTATCTGCCAGTGGATACACTATGAGGATGAGGCCACCCTTGAGGCGACGGTGTGGTGGCTGAAGCGGTTGGGGGTGCGCCACCTTCGCACCGGCCTAAGCTGGGCCGACTCGCATATCCCCGGCGCGTGGGATTGGTTCGACCGCCAGATGCAAGCCTTTGCCCCCTTCGAGGTGATGCTTACCCTCTGCTTCACCCCCCCATCGCACGGCAAGCGGCCCGACCCCACCAGCCCCCCCTGCGACCCCGGCGAGTTCGCCTACTTTTGCCGCGAGGTGGTGACACGGTATTCTTGAGGTTTGAGGTTTGAGGTTTGAGTATCGTGCCGTGTGGTAGGGGCGGGTTGCACTCGCCCCTCCTACCCGCCCGCAGATGAGGTTCAGCGGAGTGGCGGAGCAAACGGATGTAGGGGCGGGTTGCACTCGCCCGCCGACCAGCCAGCGGATTAGGTTCAGCGGAGTAGCGGAAAAGCGGACGGCATTTACCCAATCCATAATCTAAAATCCCAAATCTAAAATCGTGGGACTTCACCCACTGGGGGTCAACCCCCAGACCCCCGCAAGTTTCCCCTAGCTTTCTTGGGGGCGAAACTTGATTATCGGCAGAGGATATATGACCGACCACCCGACCAGCGAAGCAGTCGCCCCCACACCCACCCCCCGCACCTACCTCGACACTTTGCGCGAGCGGTTCGGCGATGCAGTGTTGCAGACTAGCATATTCCGCGGCGAACTGAGCGCGGTGATTGACCGACCGCGCATCGTGGAGGTGCTGACCTTCGTGCGTGACGACCCCGACGGTTATCCCGTGTTCGAGGACTTGACCGCGGTGGATTGGCCGGAGCGCGACCCCCGCTTCGAGGTGATCTATCAGCTATTCAGCTACCCCAAGCGGGGCGGGCTACGCCTGAAGGTGGGCTTGCTAGAGGATGAGCCGCATCTGCCCACGATTAGCCATCTGTGGAAGGCGGCCAACTGGTTCGAGCGCGAGGTGTACGACCTGTTCGGTATCCAGTTCGACGACCACCCCGACCTGCGCCGCATCATGATGCCTGATGATTGGCCCGGCCACCCGCTGCGAAAGGATTACCCGCTAGCGGGCACCGAGCGGGGCAAGGGTGCAGGCGTGGCTCCCCCTACGGTTCATGCCTACACCCAGCGGCCAGAGCTAGGCCCCGGCGCGGGCGGCAATGCGGGCTGGGCACCGCTGACCATTGCCCCCGCCGCTGGCAGCCGCCCCCGCGATGTGGACTACGACCCGGCGGACACCGATATGCCGCCCCCAGCTTTGTCTAATCAACGCGGAGGCGCACGATGAGCGCAATATTGGATGACCGCGAACGCGCGATGCTCGGAGTGGCGGGCGAAGATGAGCGCGATATTACCGTCATCAACCTCGGCCCCCAGCACCCCGCCACGCACGGGGTGCTACGCCTAATCCTCACCCTAGACGGCGAACAGGTGCTGAAGTCGGAGGCGGTGGTCGGCTACCTGCACACGGGCATCGAGAAGACCGCTGAGTACAAGACCTACGCGCAGGCCCTCACCCTCACCGACCGCATGGATTACCTTGCCCCCCTCTCCAACAACCTCGGCTACTGCCTCGCGGTGGAGAAGCTGCTGGGTATCACTGACCAGATTCCCCCCAAAGCCCAAGTGATGCGCGTGCTGCTGGCCGAGTTGCAGCGTATCGCCAGCCACCTTGTCTGGCTGGGCAGCAGCGCGTTGGATTTGGGGGCGATGAGCGTGTTCCTCTACTGCTTCCAAGACCGCGAACTGATACTCGATATGTTCGAGCTGCTCTCTGGGGTGCGGCTGATGACCAGCTACATCTGCATTGGCGGCTTGAGCGCGGATATTACCCCCGATTTCCCCGACAAGGTGCGGGCTTTCCTTAAATACTTCCCCCCCCGCCTCGCCCAGTATCACGGCCTGCTGGACAACAACGAACTGTGGCTGGAGCGCACCAAGGGCATCGGGGTGATGAGCCGCGAGACCGCGATGCAGTACGCGATTACTGGCCCCGCCGCCCGCGCATCGGAGATTGACTGGGACTTGCGCCGCGACCTGCCC
>JBBSEE010000389.1:0-3714 GCA_038239995.1 Chloroflexia bacterium
CACCGTAGACACCACCGTCCACAATGCGGGTTACGCTGTAGATAACACCGTCCGCAACTATGACACCACCCGCAACACCGTAGACACCACCGTCCACAATGCGGGTTACGCTGTAGATAACACCGTCCGCAACGCGGGCGATGCGGTTGGCAGCACGGCTCATGAGGTGCAGAAGCCCCTTCCTGACCACGAGGAGGTCGGCGGCAGCATCCAAGAGACATGGGGCAATGTCAAGCGCGGCGTGGGTGAGGCCACCGGCAGCGAGGGCCTGTACGAGAGCGGCCAACACGATGTCGCCGAGGGCGAGATGCACCGCGCCAAAGGCGAAGTCCGCGACGAGATGGGCGACTCGCGCTCGTAGTCAGCTAGCTAGACGATAGTTAAACCCAACCGGGGGCGTGACCACCGCGCGTTGCCGCGCTGCACCAGCGGCGCATCAACCGCGAATAAGGTTCACGCCCCTCCCTTATACCCAAAGAGGTGAAAGCATGACTAGCGATAATCGCAACACTGGCAACCCACTGGACGACGCACGGCCCGATGCCCCCGCCGACCGCGATTACGACCACCGCGCCGTCACCGGCGAGAGTGGCTATGGTGCAGGCGAAACCGGCAGCACCGCGCACGGCAGCGCAGGTACTGGCATATCCAGCGGCGTAACCGATAAGGATAGCCGCACCCCGACCTTGACCGGCGGCGCAGAAGGACCCGACCCCAACGCCGAATTGACCTCCCGCCAAACCGTGGATCGCACCCCGCTGGGCGACCGTCGCAAACAGAACATGGGCGATGAGGTTGTGACCGGCACGGACACTGCCCAACAATTGGGCGATAGCGGTATGGGTGCCCTCTACTCCGAGGCCAACGCCAACGCTGGCGACCTCGTAAACAGCGACAGCGGTCAATCCACCGGCTACTCCAACGCCAGCGGTGGTGACGAAGCGCGACGCTTCCGCACCTCCGCCGACCCCGAATATGGCGAGCGGCAGATGGGCTATGGGGAGAATGAAGAAGGTAGAACTAGGTAAATATTACAAAAAATTGTATAAAATCGCGTTAAAACACGGTGCAACGGTTGACGGAGGCGCGGGCAATATGTTAGTATATGCCAGCACAACGTGGTGCCTACCGCAGTTCCCCCTTACTCAAAGGAGAGCAAGAGAAAATGGATTTCAACCTGACCAGCGACCAGCAGA
The DNA here is from genome assembly GCA_038239995.1 of Chloroflexia bacterium. Taxonomy (GTDB): domain Bacteria; phylum Chloroflexota; class Chloroflexia; order QHBQ01; family QHBQ01; genus QHBQ01. The sequence continues at coordinate 1,197 of JBBSEE010000389.1, forward strand.
TGCTGGTTAGCACCGTGCGCGACTATGTTAATAAAACCCTAGAGCCGATTGCGATGCAGGTGGAGAGCGAGAACCGTATCCCCCCCCAAGTGCTGCGCGAGATGGGCGAGTTGGGCTTCTTCGGTATCCCCATTCCGGAACAATATGGCGGCCTCGAAGCAGGGCTACTGGGTCATTGCCTCGCCATTGAGCAGCTAGCGGGGGGCAACGCCGCCTACGCCAACATCATCGGCGCATCCACTGGTCTTGCCGCCACCTCGATTGCCCTTGCGGGCAGCGACGAGCAGAAGCAACGTTGGTTGCCCCCCCTTGCCAGCGGCGAAAAGCTAGGCGCGTTCGCCCTCACCGAACCGCATGGCTCCGAGATGAACAATATGGGCACGGTGGCCGAGCAGCACGATGGCAGCTATCGGTTGAAGGGGCGCAAGGCGTGGGTCAGTAATGGCCCGGTCGCCGACCTCGCGGTGGTCTACGCCCGCACCGGCGATGGGGTCAGCGCGTTCGTGGTGGAGAAGGGCAGCAACGGCTTCCGCGCGGGCGAGATTGATGCGCGGATGGGCTTGCACGGCTCCTACAGCAGCGAACTGTTCTTCGACGATGTGGAACTGAGCGATGCCAACCTGCTGGGCCAGCCGGGGCAGGGCAGCCAGATCGCCACCGCCACCCTCGACCGCTATCGCATCGGCCTCGCTGCCCAAGCGGTTGGCGCGGCGGACAAGCTGCTCCGCGCCTGCGTGGAATACAGCAAGCAACGCCAGCAGTTCGGCCAGCCGATTGCCAACTTCCAAGCGATACAGAACATCCTCGCCGAGATGGCAACCGATATTGCCATGGCCCGCGCCGGGGTCTACTTCGCGGCGTGGAAGGCGGACAATGCCCAGCCCTTCGCCCGCGATGCCGCGATGGTGCGCCTGTTCGCCACCGAGATGCTCAACCGCGTCGCCGACCGCGCCGTGCAGGTGCATGGTGGGATGGGCTACATGAAGGAGCTATGGATTGAACGCGCCTACCGCGATGCCCGAATGCTCCGCCTTGCCGAAGGCACCAACGACGTGATGCGCCTCATCATCGCCAATGATTTGCTCAGGTGACAGACGACAGATTAAAGATAAAGAAGTAGCGATTGCCGGGCTAGCCGCGACTGCTTCCGTTCTAACCGAGAGGAATACCGCATGAACATCGTTGTCTGCATGAAGGAGACCCCCGATACCACCGCCGACAAGCGGTTTACCCCCGATATGCGGCTGGACCGCGGCGCGGTGCCGGGGGTAATCAACCCCTACGATGAGTACGGCATCGAGGAGGCGATTGCCCAGCGCGACAAGTTGGGCGGTGAAGTCACCCTCCTGTGCATGGGTCCGGCCCGCGCCGAGGATAGCATCCGCAAGGCACTAGCGATGGGGGTGGACAAAGCGGTATTGGTTAGCGACCCCGCGCTGGAGGGTTCCGACATCGTGGCAACCGCCCACGTCCTCGCCGCTGCCCTGCAAAAGATACCCTACGACCTCATCATCTTCGGGCAAGGGACTACCGACAGCAACGGGGGGATGGTCGCGGTGATGGTCGCGGAACTTCTCGGTCTCCCCGCGCTCACATGGGCGGGCAACTTGACCATCGAGGGGGGCAAGGCAGTAATCAAACGCGCCCATGAGACTGGTTACGATGTGGTCGAAGCCCCGCTCCCCTGTGTGGTCAGTGTCACCCAAGTGATTAACACCCCCCGCTACCCCTCGCTGAAGGGCATCATGCAGGCGAAGAAGAAGGAGATTGCCAGCTTCCCGCTCGCCGACCTCGGCATTGATGCGGGCAGCGTGGGCAGCGCGGGTGCAAGCACCAAGGTGGATGCCGCCGCCCGCGTCACCCTCAATCGCACCCCAGAGATATTCAAGGATGCCGATAACGCCGCTGTCTACATCGCCGACTTTCTCGCTAAACGCAAGCTCATATAGGAGATTAAAGACTAAAGATTAAAGACTAAAGAAAAGCGGATTAGCATCAAGCCTCATCTTTAATCTTTAATCTTTAGTCTTTAATCTCCCCGTAAGGAGACTGATGGCAACCAACAACGAAATCCTAGTCGTCGCGGAACTGAGTGGCGATTATCAGCCCAAGAAGGTGACGTTCGAGCTACTTAGCAAGGCCGTCGAGTTGCAAGCGGCGAACGGCGGGGCGGTCAGCGTACTGGTGATGGCCCCCGACCCCGGCAGCATCGCCGCCCGCTGCGGTGAGTATGGCACGACCAAGCTGTACGCCGCGCAAGGTGACGATTGGGGCAAGGAAGTGGCTGGCTCGGCGGTTGATGCCGTCGAGGCGGCCATCGAGGCAGCCAATCCTAAGTTGGTGCTGCTGGCGGCCAGCATCAATAGCCGCGACCTCGCGGGGCGGCTAGCGGTACGGCACGGCCTCGGTGTGCTATGGGATGTGAACAACATCGCGGATGAGGGCGGCAAGTTGACCGCCAGCGGGCCGATTTGGGGCGGCACTTACACGGTGAGCAGCAGCTTCACCCACGACCAGA
>JBBSEE010000390.1:0-3711 GCA_038239995.1 Chloroflexia bacterium
ACCTTGTGGGCGCGTTCCACCAGCCCCACCATATCGTGATTGACCCCGCATGGCTACGCACTCTGCCCCCCCGCGACTATGCGTCTGGTTGGGGCGAAATCGTCAAGTACGCAATAATCGAAGCAAGCATCGCGGGCCGCGCCGAACTACTGCCCCTGCTGGAAGCCAACGCTGCCCGCTTGTGCCAGCCCCCAACCGAGGGTGACGATGATAGCCTACTGCGATATGTCATCAGCCGCTGCGCCGCGCTGAAGGGCCAAGTGGTGGCGGGCGATGAGCGCGAACGCGAAGGCGGCTGGCGCGTGCTGCTCAACTACGGGCATACGTTGGCCCATGCGCTGGAGCGGGCCACCGATTACGATTCCGCCCGCTTGCGGCACGGCGAAGCGGTAGCCATCGGCATGACCGCGGCGGCGACGCTGGCGGTGCAACTGGGTCGCTGCCACCCCGACCTGCTACCGCGACAGACTGCCCTGCTGCAAGCGTATGGATTGCCCACCAGTTGGGCGCATCTAGGGGTGCGGCTTGAGCAGGTCATCGCTGCCCTCAGCCACGACAAGAAGGCGAAGGGTGGCAATCTCCGCTGGGTGCTGCCCATCTCTGCCCCCGCTGACTCGATCTCCTCCCCTACCGGAGGAGGTGGGGAGGGAGTGCGCGTCGCCCTGTACGATGATGTGCCCACTGCCCTCGCCCACGCGGTCATCGCCGGGTTGGGGGAGCCGCGATGAATCGTCCCTTGCCCGCGAAGCCCATTCAGTTGGGCAACCTCACCCTCGGCGACGAACAGCCGCTCATCTGCGCCCCCAGCGCGGAACTGAGCGCGGTCTACCGTTGGGCGCAGTTGCCCCCCGACCAGCGGCCCGACCTGTGCGAGTGGCGGATGGACTTGAGCGTGCTGAACCCCCTGTTCCCCTCGCTCCTGCGCCAGATGTTCGCGCATCTCCCCCCCCTGCCCCTGCCCCTCATCATCACGCGGCGGCGGCGACAGGAGGGGGGCATGGCAAAGGACAGCCAGCACCGCGTCAATCTGCTGCTCGCCAGCGCGGAGATAGCGGCGGCGATTGATGTGGAGCTACAATCCCCCTACCGCGATTGGCTGATAGCACGGCTGCCCCCCCAACTGCCACTAATCATCTCGTGGCACGATTTCGTGACTACCCCCCCGCTGGTCGAGTTGCAGCGGGTGATTAGCGCGGCGGCGGCGGTGCGCGACGGGCAGCAGACGGCGGTCAAGTTCGCCACCATGGCACACGACGCGGCGGATGCGGCGCGAGTGTTGCAGGCGGTGGATTGGGCGCGGCGCGAGGGCTTCGGCGGGCCAATCATCGGCATCGCCATGGGCGCGGCGGGGGCGCACACCCGCGCCGAGGCAGTGCTATATGGCTCTGACCTCAGCTTCGCCCGCGCCGACCTGACCGGCAGTGCGCCGGGGCAGATGAGCGTGGCCCATACCCGCGCCGCTATCGCCCAGTTGCTGGCAGAGGGCGATTTAGCCCTCAGCAGAGCCACTCTTGCCCCATAATCTCCCGATTCCGCAGCCCATCCGCCCCCAAAGCGGTACATTTGGGCCAAATCTTTAACTACAACCCCGCTAACCTATTGACTTAGGCGCAACTCAGTGGTATACTGTAGCCAACACGACATAACATTCATTTTTATGTCAAGATGAGGTGTGCAATTTTGACGCACGGCCCCGACGATAATCGCCCCGACCAGCCCACCATCGAGCAAATCAGGGCGATGCTAGCGCAGCTACCTGCCGACGAGCGCAAGGCGTTCATCGCGGCGCAGGCGGCTGACTTGCTTACGCCCGCTGAACTGGCGACCCTGAAGTCGCGCGGCCACTATCGCAGCAATGTACGCCTGATGCGTAACCTGTCGCGCGGTGAGACCGCCAACCCCCAAGCCGCTTACCATGACCGCAGCCTCGCCCGCGCCCCCGAACAGAAGCGGGACACGGTTAACCTCGGCGAGCTTCCTACCGCCCCGCAACCCCAGCCTGCTAGCCGCGTCGCGGCGCGGCCCGCCCTTGCCGACCCCAACCCGCCCAAGCCTGCCCGCACCCTCCGCCCCGCCACCATGACCAGCCCATGGGTGGACCGCAGCCTGCTGCTGGTGGAATGGGCTTGCGCGATGGTGATTATCTTCATCCTCGGCCAGTGGGTGGTCGCGCAGTGGAGTTCGGATAGCGATACGAGCAACGGCAGCGCGGTGGCCCAGACCGCCGAGCCGACCGCTGCTGCCCCCGCGATTACCCTCAAGCCCACCGCCATCCCCACCCTCGCGCCCACCGCCACGCGGGCCGCCTATTCCCCCGCGCAGGTTACGCCCGTCGCCCCCCCAACCGTGACCGACCCCACCCCTACCGCGACCGCCACCCTACCCCCTCCCACCAGCACCCCGCTGCCCGCCACCACCATTACCGACTCCCTGCCGGTGCGTATCGTCATCCCTTCCATCAAGGTGGATAGCGTGGTCAAAGAGGTGCAGCTACACATGGACACGTGGCAAGTAGCAGATTATGCCGTCGGCCACCACGAGAGTAGTGCCTTGCCGGGGCAGCAGGGCAACGTGGTGCTAGCTGGACACCGCGACATTCGTGGCTCGGTGTTCCGCCGCCTCAACGAACTAAAGGCCAAAGATGAAGTGCTAGTCTACACCAAAGGCAAGGTGTTCCGTTACGTAGTCACTGACAGCAAGGTGATTAAACCAACGCAGGTAAGCGTGATGGCTCAGACCGACGACTATCGGCTGACCCTGATTACCTGTACCCCAATCGGCATCGCCAGCAACCGCATCATCGTCACCGCGCAGTTGGTGCGCGAGGAGGTGCCGGTCATCGGCGGCGACCAATAGTGGGGGCGGCGCATCCGTCCCCTCGTGATAGCCATGCGGCATTGGGCCACATGGACAGGTCTGAGCAGGCAACCGCAACTGGGAAGGGGCGTTGCCGCCAGCTTACAAAGGTGGGAGGATAGTTATGAACGACCATTTGGGTAGTAAGAGGAGCAGCCTCGGGTGGCTGCCCGCGCTGATGGGCTTGATGTTGGCGTTCGCCCTGTTCGCCACCGCTGCTCCGACCAGCGCGGCCCCCGCCACTGGCTCAGTGGACATCAGCAAAGAGGCGACTAACGGCACGGTGCAGCCGGGCGGTACTATCCAGTACCTCGTCACCATCAACAACGGCCTCAGCCAAGCCATCACCGTGAGCAGCTTCGCGGACGATTACAGCGCGGGCGGCGGGCTAGTTACCACCCACGCGGCCACGCCGGGCTGGATTACCTGCGACGACCCCAGCGGCGGCAGTAGCCTAACCTGTCATGGTGGCACCGTGCCCGCGGGAGGTAGCCGGAGCATCAGCTTCACCGCCACCGCACACGCGGACATCACCACCGCGCAGGATACCACCGACGCGGCGAATATCACCTACAACGTCCCCGGCGGCCCCGACCAGACCGCCTTCAGCGGGGCAGTGACAGTGCATATTGTGCCCGCCGCCACCAACACGCCGGTGCCGCCTGCGCCCACCGCCACCAACACGCCGGGGCTGATTATCCCCAGCATGACCCCCCCCCCCCCCCCCCCCCCCCCCCCCCCCCCCACACCCCACAACCCCCCCCCCCCCCCCCACCACCCCAAAAACACACACCCCCCCCAACCCGACCCCCCGCCCCCCACTGCGAGCAGCCAACCCCCCACCCCCCCAAAACC
>JBBSEE010000391.1:0-3710 GCA_038239995.1 Chloroflexia bacterium
ATCTGCTCACCGGCAATCTCCCCACCGCCGAGGCCGACGAGGAAACCAAGCTGCCCCCGCCCATCATGGCGGTGTTGGAACACGCCATGGCCTACGACCCTGACCATCGCCCTCAGAACGTGGCCGCCTTCCTTGCCGAACTACGCACCGCCGCTGGGCTGGGCGCGACCATCAGCTACCCCGACCCGATTACCGGCACCGACCTACCCCCCACACAGGGTGGCCTCACCAGTTGGCAAGCCGACTATCTGCGCGGGCCATCGCAACCCCCGCCCGCTAGCAGCGCGGGTCAAACCCCTAATTCTCAAGCGTCCTACGTAGGCCAAACCCCTAATCCCCCAGCGGCGAATAGCTACGCGGGTCAAACCCCCAATCCACCGTATCCCGCCGCCAACAACTACGCTTATCCAAGCCAGCCGCCCAGCAGCCCTGCCATCGCTACCCCGAACCGACGCGGCTTCGGGTTGGCTCTGGCGGGCGGCGGGATTGTGGTGCTGGCCGGGTTGGTCGCGCTAGTCATCTTCCTTGTGGGCAACGGTGGGGGCAAGGGGGGCGGAAGCGGCACCCCCGGCCCCGCCGCGCTAACTAGCCCGACTGGGGGCAGCGGGGTAAGTTCCGACCCCACCACCGCGCGGTTGTACAACGTATCTATGCTATCCGCCAGCGAGGGCTGGGCGGTGGGCGACAATGTGATAGTTCACTATACCGCCGATGGAGGCGCAGTGGCACGCACCACTTTTGGCTACATCCTCCATTGCGTGTACTTGTATTCTTCCGACGAGGGCTGGGCGGTGGGCGATGGCGGGGTTATCTTGCACTACCGCAATGGCGAGTGGGCGCGACAGGATAGCCCGGTCAGCAACCAGAACCTCGTGAGCCTGTATATGGTAGCGAGTGATGAGGGCTGGGCGGGGGGCGACAAAGGGGCGATGCTGCACTATAAAGCGGGCAACTGGTCGCTAGTGCAAGCGGATACCAAAGGGGCGGCGATCAATGGCCTGTATATGCTGAGTGCGGATGACGGCTGGGCGGTCGGTAACGGTGGCCTCATCCTGCGCTACAGCGGCGGTCAATGGACAACCCAAACTAGCCCCACCGCCGACGACCTTCGCAGCGTGTACATGACCTCGACGGATGATGGCTGGGCGGTGGGCGAAAAGGGCAATATCGTCCACTACAGCGGCGGCAAGTGGAGCGCGGCGAACACCGACCATAACGCCAACCTATACGGCGTGTACATGACTGCCCCCGATGATGGCTGGGCGGTGGGCAGCTACGGTCTCATCCTTCATTACAGTGGAGGGCAATTGAACACGATTGCCAGCCCCACCCAAGCGGCCCTCATCTGTGTGTATATGACCTCGGCGGATGACGGCTGGGCGGTGGGTGACGGTGGCACTATCCTGCACTACAGCGGCGGCAAGTGGACGCTGCTGCCTATCAGCCTTGCATCCAGCGGCCCACCCACCGCTCCGCCTGCCACCGATACAGTCGCACCACCGCTCGACACCCCCACCTCTGCCGCCACCGATACCCCTGCCCCTGAGCCGGTCGCCAGTAATACGCCCGCCCCGGCCACCTCCCCGACTCTGCCAGAGGTGCAGGCCGCCCCCACCTTGCCGCCCGCCGCCGGTTTCGCCAACGTCTACCTCCACAGCGTCGCGATGACTTCGGCCAGCGAGGGCTGGGCAGTGGGCGAGGTGGATGACCCCAGCACCAAGCAGCCGACCGGCGGTGCGCTCATCCACTACAGTGGCGGCAAGTGGCAACCCATATCCACCGTGCCAATGCCCCTTTACCGCGTGGCAATGGTTACACCTGCCGAAGGCTGGGCGGTGGGTGGCAGCTATAACCCCCAAGACCAAGGGCTGATTCTGCACTATGTCAATAATGGTTGGAGCGAGGTCAAGGTGAACGTAAATGGGCAGCCGGTCACTACCCTGCTGGGCCTGTATATGGTGTCTAAGGACGAGGGCTGGGCGGTGGGCGGCGGGTTCATCCTACATTACAGCAATGGACAGTGGAGCGCAGTGGACAACCCGGTATCCGACCAAGGTCTGACCTCGGTGTATATGCTCTCGAAGGACGAGGGTTGGGCAGTGGGCGGGTCGGGCAGTATCATCCACTATAGCGGGGGCAAGTGGAGTAAAGTGGATAGCGGCTCGACGGCGACCCTGAACGACGTGTATATGACCTCCGTTGCTGAGGGTTGGGCGGTAGGCGGCCTCAACCTCGACAATACTGGCACGAAGATTAGGCCGGTGGTGATACACTACCATGATGGGCATTGGAACGATGTGCCAATCGCCGGTGATACCCCCCTCCAAGCGGTGGGGATGGTCAGCGGGGACGAGGGCTGGGCGGCTGGCTCCTACGGGGCGGGCTTGTGGCGATACAAGGGTGGGCAGTGGACGGTGGTGGAAAGCACCTACAGCATCGCCGGGCTGCATCTACTATCGGCTAGCGACGGCTGGGCAGTGGGGGGGACGGGGGATAGGGCACGTATCCTGCGCTACCAAAACAGCGAATGGGCCGACTATCAGCCTTGAATGTAGGCGAGTGCCACCCACCCCTACAGCAATTTGCATTACCCCAATCCAAAATCTAAAATCCAAAATCTAAAATCGTAAGACGTTGAAGCGCACCTCGATGATGTCGCCATCCTTCACCATGTAAGTTTTACCCTCGGAGCGCACATGGCCGCGCTTCTTGGCCTCGACCATGCTACCAGCGGCGATGAGGTCATCGAAATGCACCACCTCGGCGCGGATGAAGCCGCGCTCAAGGTCGGAGTGTATCACCCCCGCCGCCTTCTGCGCGTTAGTCCCCTTGCGGATAGTCCACGCTCGATTCTCGTCCGGCCCCGCAGTGAGGAAGCTAATCAGCCCGATTAGCTGGTACGATTGCTTGATGATGCGATTCAGCCCCGACTCCTTCAGCCCCAAATCGGCCATGAACTCGGCAGCGTCGGCCTCATCAAGTTGGGTGAGGTCTTGCTCCAGCTTACCGGCAATCGCGGCCACCGCGGTGTTAGGCATCGCGTGCTGGGCTTGCACCTTCGCCACCAGCGCGTCGGCCTCGTCTAGCTGGCTCTCGCTGATGTTCAGCAGGATTAGCATCGGCTTGGCGGTGAGGAAGCCGTAGTTGCGGATTGCCCGCTCCTCCTCTTCGCTGAGGCCGAGGGCACGGATGGGCTGGCCTGCTTCTAGCTCCGGCTGGATGCGCTGCAACACCTCTAGCTCGCGCTCGAAGGCCTCGCGCTCCGGCCCCGGCTTGGTCTTGGCAATCGTCTCGCGCAGGCGTACCAGCCGCTTCTCGATTATCGCAAGGTCGCTGAAGGCCAGTTCAAGCTCGACCGTCTCGATGTCGCGCAGGGGGTCAATCGTCTCATCGGGGTGGGGGATGTCGGGGTTGTCGAAGGCGCGAACCACGTGTACCAGCCCATCTACGGTGCTGATGTAGCTGATGAACTGGCGGCTGAAGGATTCGCCCTTGCTCGCCCCCTTGCTCAGGCCCGCCACATCGGTGTACTGTACATCGGCTTGCACGATACGCTTGGGGTGGAAGATGTCCACAAGGGCAATCAGCCGCTCGTCGGGGACTTTGACCACCGCTACGTTCGGCTCAGTGCCAGCGGTGACATAGGCGGAAGTCTGCGCCTCGCTGCGGGTCAGGGCGTTGAACACAGTAGTCTTGCCGCTCTTGGGCAG
>JBBSEE010000392.1:0-3696 GCA_038239995.1 Chloroflexia bacterium
CGACGGTTCGCTCACCTACTTCCCCCAAACCGGCCATACCCTCGGCGGCCTGTTCCACCAGTATTGGCTGGACCACAACGGCCTCGCCAACTTCGGCTACCCCATCAGCCAACTGATACCGGAGGTCAACCCCAGCGACGGCCATACCTATTACGTGCAATACTTCGAGCGGCAACGCTTCGAGTGGCATCAGGATATGGCAGGCAGCCCCTACGAGGTGCAGCTAGGGCAACTGGCCCGCGAGTGGCTGGTCAGTCGGGGGTGCCTATGACGATTGCAGATTGAAGAATGTGCTATAATTACCCCTGCTATTAGACGAAACTCGGTTTAAGGAGAGCAGCAAGATGAGAGTAGTGATCATCGCGGGCGGGTTGGGCACGCGGATGCGCCCGCACACCTTCAGCCACACTAAGGCATTGGTCAACGTCGCGGGCAAGCCAGTGCTGGCCCACATCCTCGACGAACTGATGCAAGTACCGATTGAGGAAGCAGTGTTCATCACTGGCTACCTAGGCCACCAGATTGAGCCGTATATCAAGGAAGTCTACCCCCGCCTGAACGCCGCCTACGTGGAGCAGCCGGTGCCGCTGGGCCAATCGCACGCAATCAAGCTAGCCGCCGACCACCTTGTCGGCCCCTGCATCGTGATGTTCGCCGATACCCTGTTCGAGGCTGACCTGACTGCGCTGCTGAAGGTGCAGCATGATGGGGTGATGTACGTGCAAGAGGTGGCCGACCCTGCTCGCTTCGGCATCGTGGTCCTCGGCCCCGATGGATACGCTACCAAGCTGATTGAGAAGCCGCACAACCCCCAGTCCAACCTCGCGGTCATCGGCCTCTACTACTTCCACGATGGGCAGTGGCTGGCCCACGCGGTCAACGCCCTGATTGAGCGTGACATCAAGACTAAGGGCGAGTTTTACCTTGTAGATGCGATACAGATAATGATAGATGAGGGGGCGAAGTTCACCGCCAGCCCAGTGCCGGTGTGGGAGGATACCGGCACCACCCACGCCGTGCTGCATAGCAACCGCTATCTGCTGCGCCGCCATAACCAGCAGGGGGATGACCCCTACCCGCAGGGCGATAGCCTGATTATCCCCCCCTCCTACATCCACCCCACCGCCACTTTGGAGCGCAGCATCGTCGGGCCATATGCCACCATCAACGAGGGGGCGGCGGTGCGCGGCTCGATTGTGCGTAATTCTATCATCAACGCGGGGGCGCAACTGCACAACGTCAACCTGTCTGCATCGATTATCGGCGAGAAGGCGACCGTGCGCGACTCCTATCGCACCCTGAACGTGGGCGATACCAGCGAAGTGTTGATTGAGACCTCTGAGGAGATAGATGAGACGTTCAAATAGGGACACGTCGCCCGCCCGTTCGCAGCCACATTACCTTGCCAGCATTGACCCGCGCGGGGGGCCGAAAGAGCCGCTTGGCCTGCTTATCCTACACGGCTTCACCTCTAGCCTCGACACCGTGCGTATCCTCGAAGTGATGGCCGAGGACCTCGACCTACCCTATCGGATGCCCACCCTGCGCGGGCAGGGCAGCCACTACCGCGACCTGCGTGGGGTGGGCTGGCGCGAGTGGTACGCCGATGCCGAGGCCGCGCTGAAGGACTTGCTAGGGGAGGTAGACCGCGCCGTCATCATCGGCCTGAGCATGGGCGGGCTGGTTGCGCTCGATTTGGCAACCCGCTACACCGCGCGGCTGGCCGGGGTCGTCACCATCGCCGCGGCGATGCGCTTCCTCAGCCCCCTGACCAAGCTCGCCCCCTTGCTCTCGCGCGTGATGCGCGAAGCGAGTGCCCCTAATCCCTTCAACGACAAGGAACTGGCGCGGAACAACACCAATTACCCCAAGTTTCCCACCGACTCGTTCAATTCGCTGCTAGAGTATGGCAAGCTGGTGGAGCAGAAGCTGCCCCAAGTGCGCGTCCCCATCCTCGTGCTTGCCAGCCGCAAAGATAGCATCGTCGCCCCCGCCGCCGCCACCACTATCTACGAGCGGGTCAGCACCCCCGCCGACCACAAGCGCATCATCTGGTTCGAGCGTAGCGGCCACGAGATGCTTCAGGACATGGAGGCCGACGAGGTGGTGGATAGCATCGAGGATTGGCTGGGCGAGGAAATTGGGGCGATCCGCCCGATTGTCTAATCTGTGCCAATTGTGCTATAATCCCCGGCAAGAAGCTGATAGTGGATAACCTGCGTCAGACGTGGCGGAGGCCGGTAGGTGAAGAGGGAGGAGAGACATAGATGAGCAGCCCGGATATTTTGGTTTCCAACTCCTACTATCTGAAATATGACCAGCAGGAGCAGCGCATCATGCGCCCCTACGCCGCGCTCGGCCCCCTCTACATCGCCGCCTACCTGCGCCGCGAGGGCTTCAACGTGGCGATGCACGATTGCACCTTCAGCGAAGGTGAACATGAGTACGCCGCCGTCCTCGACCGCCTTACCCCCAAGGTGGTGGGCATCAGTTCGCTGATTACCAGCCGTCACGCTGCCGGGCGGATGATTAAGCTGGCAAAGGAGCGCGGCATCAAGGTAATAGTGGGCGGCCCCGACGCAACCTCCTCACCTGAACTCTACCTCGGCTATGGTGCGGACTACGTGGTGCTATCCGAAGGTGAAGTGACCGCTCATATGCTGATGAACCGCTTGCTAGGCCGCGACCTCGGCGCAGTCACCGATGTGGCCGGGCTGGCCTACCTCGAAGATGGCAAAGTCACCTTCACCGCCCCGCGTGGGCTAATCAAGAGCCTCGAAACCACCCCCATCCCATGGCCCGCCTACGACCTGATTGACATGGAACGCTACTTCAGCGCGTGGCAGGGGGCGCACGGCTTCACCTCGATGCACATGATGACCGCGCGGGGTTGCCCATTTACCTGCGCGTGGTGCAGCCGCGATGTGTTTGGCCGCAGCTTCCGCCACCGCAGCGGCGCGGATGTGGCAAGCGAACTTCGCCACCTGATGGACGACTACAAGATTGACCGCCTCTGGATTGCCGACGACCTTGTGGGCATCAACAAGAAGTGGATGGCGGAGTGGCATCAGAGCGTGACCGAGGCGGGGGCGATGATACCGTTCGAGTGCCTCAGCCGGGTGGATATTATTGACGAGACCATGCTGAAGCAGCTAAAGGAGATGGGCTGCGTGCGTATCTACGTGGGGGCAGAGAGCGGCAGCCAGCGCGTCCTCGATGCGATGAACAAGAAGACGCAAGTGGAGGACATCTACAAGGCCAGCGAATTGATGAAGGCGGCGGCCATCGAACGCGGCTTCTTCATGATGTTCGGCTACCCCCCCGAAGACCGCAGCGACATGAAGCTGACCCGCAAGATGCTGCTCGACATTCAGCCGGAGATGACCGGCTTCAGCGTCGCCTACCCGCTGAAGGGCACCGAGTTCTACAAGCTGGTGGAAGACCAAGTGCCAGCGCAGGATACGTGGCACCAGACCAACGAGAACCGCGTGCTATTCCAAGCCCGCTACAGCACCGCCTACTACGCCCTGACCATCAAGTATATGCGGAAGCTGCTGGAGGTGAAGCGCAACGACCCGCCCGGCTGGGGGGTACGCACCGTCGTCCATGTGGCCGACCAGCCGCTGAACCCCACTCCCCTGCGTCGCCTCAAGCTGTTCAAGCATCGGATGGTCAATCGGGTGAAGTTGACCGCCC
>JBBSEE010000393.1:0-3665 GCA_038239995.1 Chloroflexia bacterium
GGGCGTATCCGTCGGAATGACTGGGGCAGTCGGGGCGGGCGGGTTGGTGGGCGACGCGGCGGTGGCGGTGGGGAAGGATATATCTACCGCCGTCGCGGTCGGGGCGGCAGGTGGGTTGGTCGAGGTCGGAAGGGGCGCGGCGGTCACGGTCGGCAGGTCAACCCCTACCGCAGTGCTGGTGGGCGGGCTGGCGATGCTGGCGACGGTCGCGGTGGACGGCAGGGCAACGGCAGTCGGCGAGGCGAGTGGCGGAGTGGCGGTGGGGCTATCCCCCCCGCAGGCGGCCAGCAGGGTGACGCAGACCAGCAAGCTGAACATCAGGGTTGCATATTGCGTAATTCGGTTCATCGGTTCGGTTTTCGCCTTTCATCAATTCTTGGTTTTCACCGAGTATAACGAAGCAGCCGCTTGCAGGTTCTATCCCAGCTTGCATATTCGCAAGTGAAGCGCAGTGCTAGGCGTGAATGGGACAAACGTGACAACGTGATTGTAACATTTTGGTACATTGTGACGACTCTTGACAAATGGCTTGCAATGAGGTAATATCGGCAAGCAGCAACCGTTGTGTCAAGGAATGGCCCCTCCGCGCACCCGGTCTATGCTACAACTACATAGACGGCGACACCCACTCTGGCGGGAGTACGGGCGTTGACGCTAAGGTGGTAAGTCGCGGACGGTAAATCGGCCATTTGAGTGAAGGAGTCATCAGCTTTGAGAGAACCGAACAGTCGTCGGCCTGCCCTGCCAGCGGTGGAGCTACGCAGGAGGCTAGAGAGTGTGCGGACGCAAGAGCGCAATGCGCGGATTGCCGATGCCGCCAATGAAGCCGAGCAGGCCCTATACAACGTTCTTCGCATCAGCCCACCGCAACCAACTAAGCCAACATTGCCCCTCACCCCCCGCAGGCAGACCCCGCGCGGTCGCGTCTTCATGGCGTGGCTAGAGCGCAAGGGGCTGGCTCACCTGCGCGGCCAGCTATCCCTGCTGGTCAGCACCCCCGGTCAGAATCATGCCCATACCCGCGAGGCCAAGCGGCAAGCTAGCATCTGGGCCACCCGCTACGCCTCCCACGCCGTGGTCCTGTTGCTACTCTTCTTCATCGCCATCTTCGGCGGGTTCAAGGGTTTGACCGTGCAGGCCGCCGCCTCTGCTCCCGCCTCGACCGCGGCCAGCATTGACGAGGGCAACTTCGGGATGGACATCGGCGGCTATAGCTCGCTTGACGGCGACGCGGCGGTCAAAGCAGATATTGCCGCCCGCGCCCAGATTATTACCCAGTACCCCAACCGCGTGAAGGGCTACGTGGCGCAGGCGGGCGATACGGTCGCCTCCGTCGCGGCCAAGTTCGGGATTGACAAGGCCACCCTACTGTGGGCCAACCACATCGCCGACCCCGATGCCAACCTCACCCCCGGCGACAACCTCATCATCCTGCCGGTTAATGGGATGTACCACAAGGTAATAGAAGGCGATACGGTGGAGAGTATCGCGGCGGAGTATCAAGTCGAACCGTCGGCGATTATCAACTATAAGCCTAACCAGTTGCAACCACCCTACCTCCTCAGCGTCGGTGCCCCCATCATCGTGCCGGGCGGCCACATCCCCCCGCGCAGCGAGTTGCTCAACTATACCCCCCACCCCGGCGAGACGGTGGATGGGGTGGCCCAGAAGTTCGGCCTCGACCCCAGCACCATTATCCTTGTCAACCCCGGCCTCGACCGCAGCGTCACCCTCGACAGCAGCAGCCAAATCATCGTCCCGCCCACCGACGGGCTGCTCCATAACGTGGTAGAGGGCGATACCATTGTCAGCGTAGCCCAATACTATGGAGTCAACCCCCAAGTGCTGGTGGACTTCGCCCCCAATCACCTGAAGGCGGGCGATAGCCTCAGCCCCGGCCTAGTGGTGATGGTGCCGGGCGGGTTGATACCCACCCCCACGCCGACGGCCACGCCAGAGCCGACCAGCACGCCCACCCCGCAACCTACGCTGGCGGCCAAGACCAAAGCGAAGGCCACGCCTGCGCCTAGCCGCGCCCAACCAATCGCTCGTACTAGCCGCTCCAACACGGGCGGGAGTAGCGGCAGCAGCGACACCGGCACCGCGATTGCCACTAAGCTAGGTGGCAGCAGCGGGGCGGGCAGCGGCCACTTCATCTGGCCGACCCATGGTATCATTACGCAGGGCTTCTGGGCGTGGGAGTGGGGTCATCGCCACAATGGGCTGGACATCGCCAACGACCAAGGTACAGATATTGTCGCTGCCGACGGTGGCACTGTAGTGTGGGCGGGCTGGCGCACCGACGGCCTCGGCTACTGCGTGATTATTGACCATCATAACGGCTACCAGACCATCTATGGTCATATGCGTCACCAGCCCAGCGTGTGGGAGGGCGAGGATGTACGGAAGGGCCAATACCTCGGCCCCATGGGTACCACCGGCCACAGCACCGGCCCCCACCTCCACTTCATGATTAAATACGATGGCGTGCCCCGCGACCCCATCAACTATCTACCTTAACCTTACCACCAACTCCCTTTTACCCATCGCGTCCCTCACGCAGCCGCAGCGTAGGGGGCGCGATTGGTTTAGCAACATCGCCGCTACGACATTTACATAACCGTAGCCCAGTGTTATAATGTGGGTGCGCCCCTCGTGGCGTAGATACCTATTGTCTGACCAAGAAAGCGACCTATGTTCGCCCGCAGCGTCAACATCCGCAACATCCTCACCCTTGCCCTCTTGTTCCTGCTCGCCCTCGCCGGGCTGGTGGTGCTGCTCAGTGCCTTCTCGCCGACGGGCAGTTCACCCCTGCTGCTCGCGCTCAAGATTATCGCGGCCATCAGCCTGCTGGCGGTTTGGGTGGTGCTGAACATCCCCCCCCCCGCCCCCCCAGTGGCAACTTTGTGCTAGCTCTGGCCGAGTTCGGGGAGCAGGTGCATGACCTCAGCCGCAAACCGGCGGGCGATGGCGAAGCCTTGACCATCCGCCAAGTGCCCCGCAGCCTGATGGAGGAGCTTAACCTAGAGTTCGCCCTGCCCGACGCGCTCAATCCCACCCGCTGGCTGCCCCGCCGCCCCGTCCCCCCCACCAACGGCACCCACCCCAATCCCGCCCCCACTCGTGCGCTCAAGCCCGCCGACCTCGGCACCACGCGGCTGAACATGGATAACCTGACGGCATTGCCGGTGGCCCACACCCCAGAGGACGCGCGGGAGCTTACCGACAAGCTGTTCGACCAGATTACCCTCCGTTTCCGTGAGGCGGAAGCCCCAGAGGCGGTGATTGGCCGCGCCCCCTTTGCCGACGATGAGCAAGAGGCGATTGAACGCGCCCGCCAGATGAAGGCGACCGCCCTGTTGTGGGGCTGGCTGCTGGTGGCTCGTAGCCGTGAGCGGGAACGCTACTTCCAGCCGGTCTTCCATATCCTCCGCCCCATCGAGGCCCAGCTACTCGGTGAGCGGGAGGAGATGCGGCTGGCGGGCCTCAGCCAAATCCCCCTCAGCCGTCAACGCGCCGCCCGCCCTAATACCCTGCTCTACCTCGTCAGCGGGCTAGGCTGCTATGTGGGCCGCGACTACCCCCAAGCGGTCAGCGAGTTCAAGATGGCCCTGATTAGCGCGATTATCGCTGCCGACGACGATGGCGCGGCGATGATTGACCAA
>JBBSEE010000394.1:0-3663 GCA_038239995.1 Chloroflexia bacterium
GCCTTGCAGCGGCTGGGGGTGACGATAATGACTGGCGATGGGGTGCGCGAGGTGCGTGGCGACGAGGTGGAACTGATGTCGGGGCGGCGCATCAAGACCCGCACCATGATATGGGTGGGCGGGGTGCAGGCGGCGGAGGAGACCAGCACTAGCGGCGGGGCGACCGGGCCGGGCGGACGGCTGGCGGTCAATCGCTACCTACAGGCGGTGGACTACCCCTGCGTGTACGCAATCGGCGACAATGGGGTGCAGACCGAGGGCCAGAACCCCCCACCCAGTGCCCAAGTCGCCTTGCAGCAGGCCAATTGCGTGGCCCACAACATCATCGCCGAGGCGCAAAGCAGGCCACACCGCCGTCACCCCTTCAAGGCCGACCTTGCGGGCGAGGTCATCTCCATCGGCAGCAAGGACGGGGTGGCAACCGTGCGCGGGCTGCACATCACCGGCTACGCCGCCAGTGCCCTCAAGTCGCTGATCGAACGTCGCTACCGCCTCAGCCTCCAGAGTGGGCCAATCGGCGATTTGGCGATGCTCAGTACGTTCATCTAACCCCTCAAGCCAGTAAGCCCCCAGCGGGTTTGGGGGAGGAAAGCCGATGAGCAACTATGCTTATCGGCAGCGGCCAATCCGGAAAGGCTAACTCATGAACTTTAACCTAGTAATCTCCATCATTGCCCTAGCGGTGACGGTAGTGTTTACCGCGATGGTGTTCGCCCGCTGGACGCAGCGGCATCAGCCCTATCTGCTGTTCTGGGGCATCGGCCTGCTGCTGTACGGGGTGGGCACCTTTACGCAGGCGTATCTCAGCGCGGGCGGCTGGCAGCCAAGCGATGTGGGGCGCGAGTTCGCCTATCGCTGGTGGTATCTCAGCGGGGCGATACTCACCTCCGCGTGGCTGGGGCAAGGCACCGTCTACCTGCTGGTGCGCCGCAAGGTGCTTGCCAACACCCTCGCCGCGATACTGCTCATCGCCTCGCTGGCCGCTATCTACTTTATGCACACCACTGCCTTTACTCAGCCAGCCTACAACCAGATGATTGCCAGCGTTAACCATGGCGGGCTACTTACCGGCAAGGGCATCGTGCCCGATGGCATCGCCCGCGGCTTTGCCCTACCCTTTAACCTGTACGGCACGATCACGCTGGTGGGGGGGGCATTGTACTCCGCCTACCTGTTCTGGCGTAAGCGGGTGCTGCTCAATCGGCTGACCGGCAACATCCTGATTGCCGCGGGGGCACTCTTCCCCGTGCTAGGGGGGACGCTCAACGACCTGCACCTCAGCGGCTTCCTATATATCGGCATCCTGCTGGGGGTAATCGTCATGTTCGTCGGCTTCGTCCAAGCCAGCCGCCCCCAGACCGTCCCCGCTGCCGACAAGGTGGCCGCCCAGCCGGTGGTTAGATTAAAGATTAAAGCACTCTGTTTGCACCTGAAAAAGGGGAAGATATAAGGGCGAGTGCAACCCGCCCCTACCCGATGGCAAGATACTCAAACCTCAAACCTCAAACCTCAAACCTAACTCATCACTCACAACTCATCACTCCATTTATATCCCAAAGCTGCCCACCCGCGCAGGGTGTTTGGCAAGCCACTGTTGGGCATGGTCGCGGTCGCGGAACACGGGGGTGAAGGTGCCCGTCCACATCGCGGTCAGCTTCTCGCCGGGGTCGGCATCAGTGGCGGCGAAGTAGCGGTTGCCGGGGTATTCGGGGTGGCCGCCAATCGAGCCGCTGTCCCCTTCAATCCAGGGGTCAAGCACGAACAGCTTGAGCAGCTTGCCCACACCATCCTCGCTGTAGCCAACCAGCGGAACATCGTGCGCCCCATACTTGATGAACAGGATTTGCTGGGGGTCAATGTTCAGCACCGCCGGGGCGTTGACTGCAATCAGGTCGGCGAGTTCTTGAGGCGTGCCATTGTGCAATTGGGCGGAGACGAAGCCCAGCTTGCGGGCCATGGTGGAGTTCTCCCCCTCCCATGTGCCGCGCGAAAACGGCACCTTCGCCATCCGCGCGTAGAAGTCGGCGGCGGTCTGGTAGCTGCCATACTTGCTATCGTAGGCGGACACACACATAGTGGTGCTGTAGGCACCACAGCCCATATTGTTGTTGGCAGGCTTGGGCAGACCGCCGATAGTCACCTGCACATTAGGGTTAAGCTGCCACAGGTGCGGGGGCATGGGGCTGAGGGCATGGATTTGTTCACTAGCATCGGGCATCACAACCTCCTTAGTTTCGCTAATCCCACCTTGTGAGGAAGAAGAACTCCAATACTGCCGTCGCCGCGCCCAATAGGGTGGCGTTGAGCGGGTTCAACGCCCCCACCGCCGCGAGGATGAGCAGAGTGGAGATATACAAGGACAGCAAGATTGCCTGTCGCCGCGCCCGCCCCATGTCGCGGCGATGAGCCTTCAGTGAGTAGAAGCGGTAGCCAATCAGGTAGGCGAGCGGGGTGAAGATGGTGGTCAGCACCGCGAACAGTAGGGTGATAAAGATAGCGTACCAGACGAAGTTGGCTTGGCCGCTGCTGGGCGGGTTGACGAAGGTGATGGTGTAGCCGAACAAGGCCCAGCTAATCACCGCGAACATCCAGAAGTAGCGCAGCCCCAACGCTTGGCTGATGGGCAGATAGATGAGCAGCGGGGCGACGAGCAGCAGCGCGTAGGTAACTAGCCGCTCCGCCGCCCATGTGTCCCCGATATTGCCCACATTCACCGCGACGATGAGATAGAGCAGCAGCGCGGTGGCGACGAGGCCGAGGGCGACCGCGGTGAACATATAGCGGCGGCTCATCCGGTGACTAGCTCCACGTGGCTGCCGTTCAGCCCCTTGCTCACCTCTAGGCGATAGGGGAACTCATCCTTCAGTTCGTCAATGTGGGTAATCACGAGGATGCACTCAAAGTCGGCCTGCACCGCGCGTATCGCCTGTATCAGCCGCTCCCGCCCGCTGCCGTCCTGCGTGCCGAAGCCCTCGTCTATAATCAGGGTTTGCAGTTGCGCCCCGGCGCGGTGGGCTAGCAGCTTGCTCATCGCCACCCGCACCGCAAAGTTGATGCGGAAGGCCTCACCCCCGCTGTATAGCTCGTAGCTGCGATAGCCGCCCCCATCCGCCACCTTCATGTCGAGGGTCTCAATCGCATCCTTGCCCCCGCGGCTCTGTCGCTCGGTCTCGAAGCGGACGCTCATCCGCCCGTCAGTCATGCGGTCTAGCAGTTCGTTGGCACTATCCTCAAGCTCCGGTAGGGCACTCTCGATAATCATCGCCTGCACCCCCTTCTTGCCGAAGGCTTGGACTAGCTCATCGTAGATGCCCTTCTCCTCGGCGGCAACGCTGCGCTCGGCTAGCTTGTCCTCACGTTGCCGCTCCGCCTCCACCAGTTGGCTGACCCGCGTGTTTGCGTCGCTCAGTTCCCAGTTGACCGCATCGCGTTGCTGCTCCAACATCTTCAGCTTGGCGCGGGCCTCGGCCAGTTGGTCGCGTAGGGCGTTGAAGTCGCCTAGTTGGGCGGCCAGTTGGTCGCGGTGGGTTTGGTACTCGCTAATCAGCGCGGTCTTGTCGTTGCGGGTGGCCTGTGCGCTGGTGGCATCCTTCTCCGCCAGTTGCAACTGGTGCTGGGCCTGCTGCACCGCCTGCTGCCGCGCCTCGTAGCTTGCCAGTTCGC
>JBBSEE010000395.1:0-3657 GCA_038239995.1 Chloroflexia bacterium
ACCGCGCTCAAGCCTGACCTCGTGCTGCTGGCGGATAGCCCCGCGGGGCGAGATGCGGCTAACACGCTGGCGGGGCAAGGGGTCGCCGTGCTGGTGTTCGCCCCCGCCGATATTAGCGGGGTAATGGATGAGGCCGAATTGGTGGGCAAGGCGTTGGGGGTAAGCGGCGAAGCGACGCGGTTGGTGAACCAGATGCAGGTCACGTTGGACAAGGCGGCGGCATTGCTGAAGGGGCAGAGCAAGCGCCCGCTGGTATTCTACGAGGTGGATGCCAGCAACCTACAAGCCCCGCTCGCTGCTGGCCCCAACTCCTACGCGGCAAGGCTGATATTCGCGGCGGGCGGGGCGAACTATGTCGCCGCCCTCCCCACCGTGCCGCCTACGCCAGGCAGCGACGAGTTGGACACCGGCCTGATACCGCCCAGTGATGCAGTCGTCGAGGTGAAGTTGGCAGAGCTAAAGAGCCGCCCGCCCGACCTCATCCTGCTGGGTGATGCCACCGCCGGGGTCACGCCCGCAGAGGTGGCAACTCGGCCCGGCGGCTGGGCCGACCTCAGCGCGGTGAAGGCGGGACACGTCAACGCCATAGATGACCGCGCCATCAGCGTGCCCGGCCCCCGCAACGCCGATGCCATCTACCAGTTGGCCCAAATCGTGGCGAACTTGAAGTTACTACACCATCTGCCCGGCGATTTCGTGGGCCAGCCAGACCGCCCCTTCGGGGTCGTATTGGTAGTATTGCAACATCATATTGTAGACTTGGGCGCAGGCGGCAGCGAGGTCGGGCGGGGTGGGCATGGAGCAATCATGCACCAGCAGGTGCAGCTTGGCAAGCACTTGGTCGTCGTATACTTCGCTCTTCATGGTGGGCTGATTGGCGGCGAGGGCGATGCCCGCGATGCCCATGCCGCGCCCAATCGCAAGGTTGGTCAGTTGCTGGCCCACGCTGGGGGCGGTGATAGTGGTGGTGCGGGAGTAAAGGGAGCGCAATATCGCTTCGACCACTTCGTCGGCGCGTTGCCCGCTGTGGCGGAACAGCAGCGTCTCCAAACTGTCGGTCTGCCCATCCCAGCGTTGGCCCGGCACCGGATAGAACAGCCGCGCCGCGCTCTTTGGCTCGTCGGGGAGCAGGGTGCAGAAGCCCTCATAGGCGAGTTGCACGAACGCGGCAAAGGTCGTCGCCGCGGCAATCGAGCGGTGGTTGGCCTCCGCGCCGAACAGGAACGCGCCAATCGCAGGGCCGTTAGGGGTGAGATTGAAGAAGGGCGGATAGTTATCCTGCACAATCTTGCTCGCCAATAGGCGGGGCCGCGTCTGCGCCGCCAGTATCGGCACCGCCGCCTCGGATTGGGCCAGCCGCGATGGTGGCTGCTCGTCGCGCCGCCGTCCACAGTGGGGGCAGACGAACTCTTGGGGGTCAATGTACGCTTTGCAGTGGGGGCAGGGGAAGAGTATCTCCTTGGCGCAGTAGGGGCAGAACGGCACCGGCTGGGCGAGGGTGCGCTTGCAATGTGGGCAGGTCATGGTCTGGCTTCCTCCCGATTTGCCTTGTGAAATCCTTTACAATCAGTTATAATTGCGTCTGAAACGCGGCGCGATTATCATTATACCACTGGAAGAAGCAAAATGGCAGAGCCGGACCACAAGGTGAATCTGACCATAGATGGGGTGGCGATTAGCGTACCCGCCAACACGCTGATTTGGCAGGCGGCGCAGGCGGCCAATATCCCCATCCCCATCTATTGCTACCACCCCAAGATGAAGCCGCTGGGGGCGTGCCGCATCTGCATCGTGCAGGTCGAGGGCCAACCTCGGCTCACCACCGCTTGCACCACATCGGTGACTGAGGGCATGGTAGTGCATACCCAGAACGAGGTGGCAATCGAGGCACGGAAGGGTGTCATGGAGTTCCTGCTCATCAATCACCCGCTGGACTGCCCGATTTGCGACAAGGGCGGCGAGTGCGACTTGCAGGATTACGCGGTCGCCTACGGGCGGGGACAGAGCCGCTTTATCGAGCAGAAGGCCCACGCGGACAAGGCGGTGGATATTGGCCGCGAGATAGTGCTAGACCGCGAACGCTGCATCCTCTGCCAGCGTTGCGTGCGCTTCGGCGAGGAGTACGCGCAAGAGCCGGGCCTGATTATGATTCAGCGGGGGGTGAAGATGGAAATCGGCACCTTCCCCGACCAACCCTACGACAGCATCTTCAGCGGCAACACTATCGAGATGTGCCCAGTGGGGGCGTTGACCAGCAAGAGCTACCGCTTCCGCGCCCGCCCGTGGGAGTTGACCGCCAGCAGCACGATTTGCCCCCACTGTCCGGTCGGTTGCAACATCAAGGCCGACGTGCGGCTGGGCCGCGAAGTGGTGCGCTTCCGCAGCCGCGAGAACGACGATGTGGATGACGGCTTCCTCTGCGACCGGGGACGTTACGGCTACGATTATATCCACAGCGCGGCGCGATTGACCCGCCCACTGGTCCGCAAGGATGGCGAATTGCAGCCCGCCAGTTGGGACGAGGCTCTCACCGCCGCCGCCGAGGGCCTGATAAAGGTCAGCCGCGAGTTCGGCGCAGGCGCGGTTGCCACCCTCATCGCCCCCACCCTCACCAACGAGGAGGCTTACCTAGCGGGTCAGCTTGCCCGCAACATACTGGGCAGCGGCGACATTCGCACCAGCGGCAGTGTGGTTTCGGCCAGCGATTACCCCGAACTGAACTCTGCCAGCTACAACGATATGGACGCGGCCAACCTCATCGTCCTCATCGCCGCCGACCCCTACCAGCGGCAACCCATCTTCGACCTGCGGGTGAAGAAGGCGGTGCGCGGCGGGGCGCGGCTGCTGCTGGTCCACGATACGGCCACTGACCTCGACCAGTTTGCCACCACGATGATTGGCCTGAACCACACCGACTGGGCGGCCTCGTTGCAGGCGACCGATGAGCAAATCAAGCTGCTGGGCCACCTCGACCGCATCGTGGTCTGGTTCGATAGCGGGATGTTGCCGTCCCCCGTTGCCGTCTCGCTGGCTGCCCTCCGCCGCTTCGTGGCCGAATTGGGCAAGGGTGGGGCGGCGGTGAAGGTGGGGCAGTTGGCACAATACAGCAACGAAATCGGTGTGGGCGACATGATTGACGCAGTACGTTGGCGCAGCGCGTCCCGCTACGGTTCGGGGGCGTGGGGCGGTGGGGCGGTGGTGGCGGGCGGCGAGACGCGGGCGATGTACCTGCTGGGCATGGAGGCCGCGATACCCGCCGCTTGCCAGTTCCTCGTGTTGCAGGACATCACCCTGACCGCGACTGCGGCGCGGGCCGATGTGGTGCTGCCCGCCGCGTCCTTCGCCGAGGCTGCGGGCACATATACCAGCACTGAGGGGCGGGTACAGCGATTGCGGCCCGCGATTCAGCCGCTGGGGGGCAGCCGCGCCCACCTCGACATCATCGCGGGGCTGGCGGCCAAAATGGGCCAGCCGTTCACGCACACCAGCTACGAGGCGACCTTCAGCGAGATTGCCGCCAACGTGCCGCTGTATAATGGGATTAGCCTGAGCAAGCTGGGGCTGAAGGGCTTGCGCCGTCCGCTGCCACCCGCCAGCGTCATCGTCAACGTCGCTGCCCCCGCCAACGCAGGGGAGACAGTGGCCGGTATCGTCAGT
>JBBSEE010000396.1:0-3647 GCA_038239995.1 Chloroflexia bacterium
ACATCGAGACTGCCCACGCCAAGAACGTGGTCAACGGCTACCCCGACGGCACCTTCCGCTCCAACAACAACGTACAACGCGACCAGATGTGCCAAATCGTCTACAAGGGGATAACCACACCTTAGACAATAGTGGTATAATACCACTGATAGCAATGAAGGAGGGTGATGTATGGAAGCGAACAGCAGAGGCAGAAGCCTATCATTCAGGCTGATAGGGGCGGCAATCGCGCTCTTGTTTGCCGCGGTGTTGATGGGATGGGGTGGAATGTCCGCTCTCGCTACCGCTCAGTCAGGAATAGTCGAGGCCACCCAGCCTGCCGTTACCCCACCAATCCTGTTGGGCAGCGGCCAACCATACTTGGGAGTGGGCAGCCCGCTAGCGGTAGAGCGCAGCGGCGACCCTACCATGCAAATGCAGGCCCACTGGTTGAGTATCAACTTGCCCGGCACCGATAAGGATTTTGGCGACCCCTTCACCTCAAAGTGGGATTATCTCATCGGCGGCCACTATCCGGTGGGCGGCGACTTCCAGCCTAGCCACGACCTGAGCGGTTACAATTATGGTCTGTACGTCCCCGACGGAGCTAGCGGCGGGTTGCAGATATACGATGCCGCCTATCAACCAAAGATGCGCTCGGATAGCTACTACTATACGCAAGTAATGGGTAACATCAGCAACCGCTGGTGCGCGGATAACGAGGCGGAAACCGGCGATAACCAGCCTGCTGCGCCGATGCAGGGCAACCCTGCCCTGTATATCACCCAATGCTCATGGCAAGCAGCTGATGCCAACACTATCTACTCGCTCTACTATCCTGACGGCACACCCTATTACTATGGCGACGACGTGCTGGCCGACCAGTGGATTGTGCCACCCTCGCCGATTACCGGCACCGACCCGATTTCGGGGTTCGTTCATAGTTATGTTTACAGTAATACGTGGACTAACTTCATGGACGCACCCAACCCCTATCTGCTCACCCCCCAGAACGGCAATCACCAGTGGCGGCTGAACGTGAATGCCCCGCTCGACCTCGACCATCACGCGCAAGGGGTAGTTGCACAGAACAACTTTGGGTTGCGGTTGATGACATCCGACACCGGGTTGCTGGTGTACGCGATGCAGCGGATGGGCGCGGTCAGTAACCTATCCAGCACGATGGGCAGTAATCAAGCCAGCTACGCAATCGCCAACATCCCCGCAGAAGAAGCAGGTCACAAAATAGTTGTGAACCTATTCGACCCCGGCGACTTCAATGGCTCGAACCACATCGAATTGCTTGCACCAGATAACAATTCTGTCACCTTCCACGTAGTCACGCATGGCAACCATGACCCCGCTGAGTTCGATACTAGCCTGCTGGATACCACCCGCAATTCGGCTAATACCAACTATGACAACGAATGGCTAGACCTGCTCTACACCCTGCCGCAAGGCTATCAGGGCGGCTACTGGAAGCTGCGCTACAGCTACGGGCCGGGGGGAGGCAACGACCGCATCACATGGCGGGTACACGTTGAGTGCGCCAATCCCTTTGTGGATGTGGGCGGCAACCTATTCTACAGCGCGATTCATGAGCTAAACTGTGAGAGTATCGCCACTGGGATTGACAGCCAGCACTTCAACCCCCGCGGGACGGCAACCCGTGCCCAATTCGCCCGCATGGTAATTCGCGGCTTCGGCATGATGCTGACCACCCCCACCCAACCCAGTTTCAGCGATGTGCCGCCCAGCTTCTTCGCCTACAGCTACATCGAGAGTGGCAAGGCGGCAGGCATCCTCGGTGGCTACGATGCGGCCACCTGTGCCGCCAGCCACGCCACCTATCCTTGTTATCTGCCCAACAACGCGATTACCCGCGCAGAGATAGCGCGTTTGGTGGTCAAAGCGGCCAACTATGCCCGCTATACCCCGACCACCCCCACCTTTAGTGATGTACCGCCTAACAATTTCGCTTATAGCTACATTGAAACAGCCTACGCCCGTGGGCTGATTAGGGGCGTAGACCCCACCCACTTCCAGCCCAACCGCGCGGTACGTCGCGACGAGATGTGCCAGATGGTGTACAAGGCGATTAACGCACCGTAGCCTTCCGCTATCGCCCTCCCCACCGGGGAGGGTTGGGAAGGGGAGGAGCATCGAGCATGGGGCGCATCTCACGGTGCGCCCCTTGTTTATGCCTGCACGGTACATCTTTCCTATTTCTGCGCCAATAGGCCGCTACGTTGTTGACAGGGGGCGGCGGCAGGGCTAAGATAAGAGCCACGCATTGACGTGAACTTATTCTTCATCCATGATGGCAGAAGCAGAGAGGAGCATTGGTTATGCAACGCAATCATCATCACCTCATCCCCCGCCTCGCCGCGCTAGGCCTCGCCGCGTTTGCGCTAATTGGCATCGGCATCACGCTGGCGGCGAGTGGCGCAGCGCGACCGACGGTGCTACCCAACGACTGGGCCGCCTACATGAATGGGGGCGCACACCAGTCCTATAACAACGCGGACAGTGCCATCAACCCCAGCACGGCGGGGAGCCTGCGCCCTATCTGGGTAACAGACACGCACGCGGTGATCGACTCCGCCCCCGCAGTGGCGGATGGTGCCTTGTACATCGGCAACTGGATTAACGGGGTCAACTTCTTCAAGATTGACGCGAACACGGGGCAGACTATCTGGGGGGCGGACTTGGACTATCGCGGTAATCAATCCGGCTGTGACCCCCCAGCGGCGGGGGTGAGCAGTGGCCCCGCGATATACAGCAACACCGTGTATGTGGGCGGGGGCGGCAACTGGTTCTATGCCCTGAACACCGCGGATGGCAGCACCCGCTGGCGGTTCAACACCGCCTTCCGCAACGATAACATCTACAATGGCACCTACAATTGGTCGTCGCCGATGGTGTATAGCAACTCGGTGTACGTAGGGGTGGCTTCGTTCGGCGATTGCCCGCTGGTGCAGGGCCGCCTATTGAAGCTGGATGCGAACAGCGGCAACTTGCAGGGCCAATTCAAAGTGGTGCCGGACGGACAAATCGGCGGCGGCATCTGGAACTCGCCCTCGGTGGAGACCGCCACCAACTCGATACTGGTGACTACCGGAAACGAGAGCTACACCGGCACCATCCACGACCAACCCTTCAGCGTGTCGGTGCTGAAGTTCGACGCGACCGATGTCAGCACGCCTACCACTCACTGGCAGATACCGGATGCGGACAACGTGTACGACTCGGACTGGGGCGCGACCCTCGACTTGTTCAGCAAGAACGGGCACAACTATGCCGCGACCGTGAATAAGAATGGCAAGCTGTACATCTTCGACACTGCGATGCTCGCCAGTGGCCCACTGACCCGCACCCAAATCGCCAACCCCAGCGGCTGCCCCCAATGCGGCTACGGCGACCTGAGCAGCCCCGCCTTCTACAATGGCAACCTATACGTGGCGGGGCCAAAGACGGTGCTGAACAGCGTGAACGTGGGCGGCACTATCGGGGCGGTCAACCCGCCCACTTACACCAACTTCACATGGCGCAAGGCTACCGCGCTGGACTTCTATCGCGGCACGGGGCTGGACGGCTGCGAACCCGACCAGCAGCCCACCACCTGCCCGCGCACCGCCGGGATGGTGCTAGCCCCCGTCGCCGGTGAG
>JBBSEE010000397.1:0-3647 GCA_038239995.1 Chloroflexia bacterium
AACGCTGACCCTGAACAAGTGGTAGCCGAGGCCAAGTTTGTGCCTATTACCCAAATCAGCGACTACATCCCCAGCCCCAGCCTCGGCCTGCCGCTCCGGACCTACCTTGCCGCCCCCGCCGCCCCCGCCCGTTACTGGTCGTTCCCCGAATACACCACCGATGAAAGCTATACCAGCATCTAGCTATGAAATTGCTCCAAAAATCACATAAAAAACCCCTTGTATTTGCTTGCGATTGGTGCTATAATAGCGGTGAGATTAAGAGGGATGAGGCATGAGGGATGAGGCATGAGTGTCACATGGGCGGGGCGGATGCGATTCGCCCCTACGTCATCAGGCATTATCCAAACGCAACTGCGTATCTCCCATCCAAAATCCAAAATCCAAAATCCAAAATCGGAAGCGGGGTGCGTACATGGCGACTACAACCGAGATGGTACAAGTCAAGGCGGATAGCGGGCTGAAGCGGATGAGCTTCCTAGAGTACATCTGGTTCAGCGCTTATCAGTTGGCGTTCAGCTTCCTGTGGGGGGCGATTGGGGTAATCATCCTGCCCGCAGTGAACGGGGTGTTGACCAGCAAGGCGTTGGTGAATGGCAAGTTCAGCCTCGGCCCGCTGGTGCTGGACAACGCCACCACCGACGTGAAGGTGATTACCCTCGGCATCGTCAGCTTCACCGGCTTGACCCTTGCCGCCGTGTCGCAGCCAATGTTTGGCACGTGGAGCGACTCGCATCGGTCGCGGGCGGGCAAGCGAATGCCATTCATCGCCATCGGCAGTATGCTAACCCTCATCACCCTCGGCGGGATGACTTTGTCGGTGGCGGTTGGATGGGGGCTGTTCTTCCTCGCCTATTGCGCCACCCAGTTCGTCTCCAACATCGCTTATGGGCCATATCACGGGCTGCTGCCCGACATGGTGCCGGAGATAGACCGGGGCAAGGCCAGTGGAGTGCTAGGCGGGATGCAGATGCTGGGCACGGTCGCCAGCGGCCTCGTGCTGGCAGTGGTGTTCGATGTGTACAAGAATCTTGTGGGGGCGATGCTCACCATCATCGTGCTGATTGCGGTGTGTGGGGTAATTACCCTGCTGCGGCTGCGCGAACCGACCCCCCCGCCCAACCGCGTCGCCCCCCAGCCGATGCGCGGCCTCGGCAAGCTCCTCGCCGTGTTCAGCATCGAGGCGAAGAAGTATCCCGATTTCGTCTGGCTGCTGTTCGCCCGCACATGGACGCTTACCGGCATCTCCACGGTCAGCACCTACGCGCTGTATTGGCTCACCGATGCGGTAAAGGTGAACGACTACAACCTGCTCGGCCTGCACATCACCAGCCCCAGCCTCGCGGTCAGTGCGTTGCTGGCAATCGTGATTATGTTCGCCTTTGTCGCCGCCATAGTCTCCGGTCCGCTGTCGGACAGGTTTGGCCGCAAGCCGCTCATCGCCGTAGCCGGGTTGTTCGGCATCATGGGGGTGATACCCTTCATCTTCCTGCGCGACTTGAGCATGATATTGTTGTTCGCTATCTTCATCGGCCTCTGCTATGGCACCTTCACCGCCGTAGACTGGGCAATGGTCACAGACTTGATACCGCGCAGCCAAGCGGGCAAATACATGGGGGTGAGCAACCTCGCCACCGCCATGCCCCAAGCGATTGCCCCGCTGTTCGGCGGCATCCTCGGTGCTATCTTCGGGGCGAACCGCAATTATGACGCAGAGTATGCGGCTATCTTTGCGGGCGCGGCGGTCTACTTCCTGCTCGGCATCGTGCTGCTGGTCAAGGTGCGTGAACACAAGGTCGAGGATGATGTGCTGATGGAGATAAAGAGCGATTTGGCTTGATTCTAATCCTCTGGGAGAGGTAGGGTGAGGGGTTGCGCGAAAGGCTATCTAGTAGTACAATATAGCCAACTTACTGAGCGGCAGGCAGACGCGGTGGCCTTGCGTGAACCGCCATCGCCTCGCCAGCTACCCCACGAGCGGGTAGATGAGGAAGTGGAGGGTTATATCCCACCGCGAGGTTGCGCCGATGCCGCTTACCGAGTCGCGCCCCATCAAGCTAAGTTATACCTTGTTCATCTCCCTGCTGGCGATTGCTTCGCTGTTCCTGCTTGGTCAGGGACTGGTGGCCGCGTCCGACCGTCGCCAAGCGGTCATCTTGCAGCGGGTGGCTGATGCTGCCCCACCCTTGCCGACCATCGCCGCGCTCAATCCCCCTACCCGGCTTGCCAGCCTTGCCGAACGGCCCGCCCACATCCAACCTACCCCCCAGTCCGCGCCCATCCCCGCGCCGGTAAGCGGGCCGGATGATGTCCCGTTGCCACGGCTGCGCTCGGCCAGTATCCACCAGCCACCCCCCGCGCCGACTGTCACCCCCACGTTTACGCCAGTTCCACCGACCGCGACCCCAGCATCGTTGCCGCCGCGCTCCCTCACTCTCCCTCGCGTCACCACCGCCCCGCGTGTTCTGCCTAGCCGCGCCACCCCTACCCTTGCGCCCGATTTGCCCGCGCCTAACCCGCCTGCGCCCCAACCTCAGCCCACCGCCCCGCCCCCGCCCCCCGCGCCTGCCACCGATACGGGGCCAGTCGCCGCTATCCGCCCCGCGATCCTTACCCTACTCGCCCAACGCGAGCAGGCGGTGCGTAACCTCGATGTGGATAGCTTCATCAACACGGTTGACCTCGATTTGCCCAATTTCCGCCACGAGCAGCTCATCTGGTTCGACGACCTGAACAGCCACCCCGCTAGCTACTACGCCCTCGAATTGCAATCGCTGCGCCTCGAATCGGATAGCCGCGCAGTAGGGGTGGTGATGGAGCGATACAAGGTGGGGGGCAAGCAGGGCAACGTCAGCGCGGAGATGGTGTTTACGCGGCGCGGCGAACAATGGTATTACAGTGACCTCGACTTCCAGACCCTCGCCACCGCCCACTTTCGCATCCAATTCTTCGCCAGCAACCGCGCGGTGGGCAACGCGATGTTCAATGCCGCGAACCGCACCTACGCGCAGATAACCGCCGACCTCGGCTCTGCCCCCGACGGGATGCTGGAGGTTAAACTCTACCCCAACGAGCAGTTGCTACAGGACTCGGTGATGCTCAGTCTGCCCAACTGGGTGGGGGGTTGGTCCACGCCGGGGCAGAGCCTGAAGACCGCCTACAACGGCGCACCGACTGCCAGCTACGTCAACCTGATGGCTCACGAGTTCACTCACCTTGTGGAAGCCAACCTCGGCCTCAATCACTCGAATAGTCCGGACTGGCTGAACGAGGGTCTGGCGGTGTACGAGGCGGAGCGTAGCTCACCGGATAGCTACGAGGTTGCCAATCGCCCCGCCATTCTGCACCGTGCGCTGGCGAGCAACACTTTCTTCGCTTGGGCCAGCTTCCCCACCTTCCAGCAAGTGGCGGGCGGGCAGGTCAGCCTCGCCTACGAGCAGGCGTACAGTGGGGTGCAATACTTGTTGGAGAAGTACGGGCGGGCCAAGTTCAACACGATGCTCGGCTACCTAGTTGCGGGCAACAGCCTCGATGAAGCCTTCAGCCAAGCGTTCGGAGTCAGCCTCGCCCAGTTCAACACTGATTGGCGGGCGTGGCTGGCGGGTAAGGTTTGAGGTTTGAGGTTTGAGATTCTACCGATTACCGAT
>JBBSEE010000398.1:0-3642 GCA_038239995.1 Chloroflexia bacterium
CGTAATCATTGACCACCATGCCCAGCTTCTTGGAGGCGTAATCCGCGTAGTAGTTGGCGATTTGAATGGGACGGTCGGTGCTGGCATAGTGCAGTTGATGCACCATGGTCGAGTCGGAGCGGGAGATTAGCACCGCGCCGGGATAGCGGGGCACATCAGGGTCGTCGCTCAGGCCGGGGGTATCACCGTGTGGCATGATGCTGGAAGCGGGGCCGCCGCTGCTGGCCGGTACGTAGTTGACCGGGGTAGCGGGGGCATACACGGATACGTTCTTCGCCTGCTCGTAGGGTGCGCTCTTCTTCACCGTGAGGCTGAGTATCAGCAGCACGATGCTGAAGCCGACAAGGAACATTATCACACTGGCACGAAGTTGGTCGCGGGACATCGCCTACCTACCTTTGGTCGCTAACTAGCTAACTCCCCTTATCATAGCGGCAAGGTCAGCCGTTGGGTATAAAGCGGTTTACATTACACCTGTAAAATTGCCGACATTGGTAGCATCTCGCCCCAAACGGTTGCAAGACTCTAGATTCTACCTTCTACCCTCTACCATCAAAAGAAGGTCAGCACCCCGCGCCAGTGGTAGGGTAGCTGGAAGACCAAATCTTTGACGAAGCGGTCGCCGAGGCTGGCGGGCAGGTTGAAGAAGCGCAGCATCACCGCGGAGATGACAATCAGGAGGAAGGCGCAAATCATCGCGTATTCGACGGTGGACTGGCCGCGCCGCGAGTGGCGGACGAAACGATAAGTTAGCCACAGCATGGCGATATTCCTTTCCCATTAGGGGCAACCCCACCCTAACGTATATACATCAGCCGCCGATAAACTTCGCGGCTATCGGCCCCAGTAGCACCACCATTAGCGAGGGGAGCAGCAGGAAGACCAGCGGTATCATCATCTTGATGGGGGCGCGGGCCGCGGCGGCTTGGAACAGTTGGCGGCGGCGGGTGCGTAGCTCACGCGCCTGCCCGCGCAGGGTCGCCTCCAGCGGAGTGCCCATAGTCAAGGCTTGGGCAATCGAGTTGGCAAGGCGGGCCAAATCATCAACCGCGCCGGTGTTGCGCTCGGCGGTGCTAATCCATGCGTCGCGGCTGCTGCGGCCCACGTTGATTTCGTCGAGGGTGCGCTCAAACTCCTCACTGAGCGCGTTCTGGAACAAGTCGCAATACTCGCGCACCGCCTTCTCAATCGGGATACCGGCACTGACCGACATAGCAATCACATCGGCGGCACGGGAGAGGGCGTTGCGTATCTTGGTCGCCCGCTTGGTGATCTCTTCCTTCAGCAGGTAGGTGGGCATATAGAAGCCCATGTACAACACGAACAGGAAGATGAGTATCTTGCTCACGCTGGTGGGGTAGATACCGAACACGAGGGCAATCACCAACGTCAACAGCATCCCGCCCAGCTTGGCCGTAACCACGTCGCGGGGGGTCACGCCCTTGCCGCTCAAGCCCGCGTTGTCCAACATCCGGGGCAAGTTGGCGGTGCCGAGGATGATATTGGTACGGCTGCGCGGCTCGTTCAACCCGGCCTCGGTCAGGCCGTTCACCACCGCGCTGAGGCCGGGTATCTTTTCGATAATCCTGCCCATCTGTATCAGTTGGTTGAGGGAGTTGCTCTCCTTCTTCTGCTTCTTTTCCTCCGCGTCAATCCGAGCCACCGCTGCACTACCCCCCGCGCGGATAATCGCTTGGCGGGCTTGGGCGGCAAGGCGGGTGCGCTGCCAACTGGTAAAGCCGTAGATGACCGCCACCATCACTGCGAAACTGGCTAGCACCGCTGCGATTATCGGCATCCAACCTATCAACGTTGTAGGCATCATCAAACCCCTTTCGGGTAATTATGAATTATGAATATTGAATTATGAATTACTGACCTTAATCAGAGGACATCAGCCAAATTGACCGCTCCTAATTCATAATTCACAATTCACAATTCACAATTATCTACATCCGCACCACGCCCATGCGTCGGGCCATGAAGAAGCCACCCGCCCATAGCAGGAAAGCGAAGATGAGGATACCATAGCCGAACACCCCAGTGTGGAACAGCGGGGCCATGTAGTCGGGACTGTTAAAGATGAGGAACACGAACACGAACACCGGCAGCAGCGCGACCACGATACTGGACAGCGAGGCTTGGGCGGTGAGGCTGGATAGCTCGGCGCGGAGGCTGGCTTCCTGTCGCAGGTTCTCGGCGGTCCCGCGCAGCAGGCTGGCAAGGTCGCCCCCATAGCGGTCAGAGATTTGCACCGCGACGATGAACTCGCGCAACTCCTCGGAGGGGATGCGGGCGTAGAGCAGGTCGAGGGCATCGCGCAGGCTACCACCGAGGCTGTACTGGTCGAGGACGAACTTGAACTCGTCACGCAGGGGAGGGCGGGCATCTTCCACCACCCGCTCAAGGGCGCGGGGGATGGAGCCAACCGCTAGCAGGCTGCTGCTCATGGTCTGGAGTGCGTCGGGCAATTGGGCGATGAAGCGTGCCCCTCGCTGCCGCGACCGGAAGCTGATGTAGATGAGGATAGCCACGGGAGTGAGCAGCGCAAAGATGATGCCGAACACGAGGCTGCCACTGTATAGCAACCCGACCACGAAGGCGGCCCCCATCGCAAGGATAATCATCCCGATGAGGCGGTCGAATTGCACCCCCACCTCCGCCTTGCTCAGGGTGGACTCCATCTGCTTGCCAATCGTGGTGGAGCTACTGCGGCTCGCCACCCATGTGCCTAGTGTGTCAATCGTGCTGGTGGTGTCGTAGCTGGGGCTAATCACATCACGCCCATACTGGCGCACTTGGCGCAAGGCGCGGCTCTTCTGCATCCATACCACTGTCGCGCCGTATAGCCACCACAGCCCGATGAGGATGAACAGCCCCCACAGCACCGACACGATGAGCGGCATATATTGCTGAATCTGGTCCATCATGTGCCTCCCTTTGGGTAATTATGAATTATGAATGTTGAATTATGAATTAGAAGCAGCATCTTTATTCATCACTCATCTTTCATCTTATCTTTGCAGTCGCAGAATGTCGTCGAGCAGTTCTTCGCCCGCGTTGTCGTAGCGGGGCATCTCGTTCCACAGCAGGCGCAGCTTATAGTTGTCCGGCTGGATGGGATTGCCATTGCGGTCGAGGGTCTGACGGGTGAGCCTACCTACCAGCTTGCCATTGGCATCAAGCTGCTGGCCGCGTGGCTCAAAGGCGAATAGCTCTTGCATCTTGATATTCACCCCGTTCTCGGTCTCCTCTACGCCCTGCACCTCGGCGATGGTGATAACCTTGCGGGACTTATCCTTCATCCGGCTCTGCTGCACCACGAGGTTGACCGCGCTGGCGATTTGCTGGCGAATGGCGGGCAGGGGGAAGTGCATATCCGACATCTGGAACATGGTTTCGAGGCGGAACAGGGCTTCCTCGGCCTCGTTGGCGTGGACGGTGGTCATACTGCCATCGTGGCCGGTGTTCATCGCTTGCAGCATATCCACCGTTTCGTCGGAGCGGCACTCCCCGACCACGATGCGGTCGGGGCGCATCCGCAGCGAGTTAATCACAAGGTGGCGGATGCTGACCGCGCCTTTGCCCTCGGTGTTGGGAGCTTTCGACTCCATGCTGAGGACGTGACGTTTGTTCAGTTGC
>JBBSEE010000399.1:0-3636 GCA_038239995.1 Chloroflexia bacterium
AATCGTCGGCGTGTTCGTCGGCGTGTTCGTCGGCGTGTTAGTGCGCGTAGGCGTGACCGTCGGTGTGTTGGTGCTGGTCGGGGTGTTGGTGGCGGTGTTGGTCGGCGTGTTGGTCGGCGTGTTGGTGCGCGTCGGTGTGACCGTCGGCGTTTTGGTGCTGGTCGGCGTGATGGTCGGGGTATTGCTCGGCGTTTTGGTCGGCGTGTTGGTGCGCGTCGGTGTCACCGTCGGCGTGTTGGTGGTGGTGTTGGTACGCGTGGGAGTTTTCGTCGGCGTGTTCGTCGGGGTGGGGGTAATCGTCGGGGTGTTGGTCGGCGTATTGGTGAACGTCGGAGTGTTGGATGGCGTGTTCGTCGGCGTGTTGGTGAACGTTGGTGTCACCGTTGGGGTGTTGGTCGGCGTGTTGGTGAACGTCGGAGTGCGCGTCGGCGTGTTCGTCGGCGTGTTGGTGAAGGTCGGTGTCACCGTCGGCGTGTTGGTCGGCGTATTGGTCGGCGTGTTCGTCGGCGTGTTCGTCGGCGTGTTGGTGCTCGTCGGCGTATTGGTCGGCGTGTTGGTCGGCGTGTTGGTAAAGGTCGGCGTATTCGTCGGCGTGTTGGTCGGCGTATTGGTCGGCGTGTTGGTGGGTGTGCGGGTCGGGGTGGGGGTGAAGGTTGGCGGCTGCCAGTTGCCGAACTCTAGGTGTCCGGTGCCGCCGATAGGCACATTGACGTATTGGGTCAGTGGTGTTGTATTAGCCCAGCCCGGTTTAAGTTGCTCGGTAACGGTGTATTGACCAGCGGGGATGTTGTTGAGGCGGGCGATACCGCTGCCGGGGGTGATGTTGCCGGTAACGCGGCAAAAGGTGTCACCGAAGGGGCCGGTGAAGCACATAGTCCAAGTGTCCATCACCGGCTCACCACCGTCGCGGATACCGTTATGATTCAGGTCGTTCCACTTCAACGCTTCGACGTTGGCGGTGCCATTGCAGACGTAGAAGGCCACCGCGTTAGCCCCTTCTGGGTTGGTGTTGCCATTCTCGATGGAGAAGTATTCGACGTGGAACAGGTAGCGACCCGCTGGCGCACCGTTAGGTACGTTCCATGTATATCCGCCGCTAATCGGGGAGAATTGGCCGGGGAAGGAGCTACCGATAGTCACATCCACTTGGCCGGGGGGGTTGACGATGACATTGCTGGGGTTGGTGATGTAGTAGCGGTAGAAGTCACCAGTGCTGTCGAAGGTGATGGTCCAGTTAGCAATTTCCTGACCTGTACCGTTATTGAGCGCACAACTAGGGGCGGAAGGGTTAGTACCCAGCCCAATGCTTGCAGAGTCGGGGAAACCACCGCTCTGTGAGCCGGGCACCGGGCCACTAGCGTCTCCGGTGTTGCCGTCGCCACCGTTGCGACCGTTGCGGTGGCCGGTGTTGCTGCCGCCGTCATTGCCGCTGCCATCACCGCCATGATTACGGCCCGTGCTGGGGGTGCGGTTCGCGCTGGGGGTGCTGACGCTGGGGGTGCCATTCCCGCGTCCGCTATCCACCCCTGAGCCACCGCCGTTGCGCCCGGCACTAAGCGGCGACACATTGTTCGCGGATGGCTGGCTGGTAATCGTGGGGGCCGAGGTGAAGATACCCCCCAACAGTTGGGCGACGATGACGATGATGATGGATATTTTAGTGACCAGTCCGATACGATTAGGATTGATGAGCATAAGGTCTCCTCTCTATGCAACTTACTGTTCCACCGTGTGGGCAGCGGGGACGTGATGAGGCGTACAGCTGAATGAAAATAAGTGCGATGCCCCTTACCGCCGCCATAAGTTGCACCTGCCAAGCTGCAACACAACCAAAAGCCCCCCTCTGGCTGGGGCTACGGTTGATATTCTACCTTACTGTACATCCAAGTTGCAATAGCCACGCCCGCCGATTTTCGCCCCAATATTGCCAATTTGGTAAGGTTATGGTAAGGTAACGGTAAGGTGATGGTTAGGTTTGGGTTAACTTGTCGTAATTGATAGGGTTGAAGCGCATGAAGGGGGGCGATGTTGACAAATCTTTGCGCTAGCGTATAATAGGGGTAGGGATAAACCTAGAAAGAGGCGTATGGCAGAGCCAACCACTAAAGCAGGCGAAGGATCGCCCCGCGAGGCCTCGGTCAATGGTGGAGCCGAACCCGAAGCGCATAGCGTACCCCGCCCCCTTGCGGCGGAAATCGCCCCGTTCGACGGCCCGTATGCGGTAGACGTATACGGCGACACCCCGCGCGACGGCCAGCCCGACCTCAGCGCGATGGACCCGCATGAGGCTTTGCACCTCCGCGCCGAGTCGCTGGCGAAGGTGGAACTGTTCGCCGGGCTGGAACTGGACGAGCTAGAGGTGATCAGCGAGCGGCTCAAGTTTGTGCGTAAGCGCAAGGGCGAGGTGGTCTGCACCGAGGGCGAACCCAGCGACGCGATGTACATCATCGAGACGGGGCAGGTCAAGGTCGTCTCCGATGTGGCGACCGAGCGCATCGTGCTGGCCTACTTGGGGCCGGGGTCGCACTTTGGCGAGATGAGTCTGCTCACCAGCGAACCGCGCAGTGCGGCGGTGATTGTCAGCATTGATACTGAACTGCTCAAGCTGGACAAGCAGGATTTCGACATTCTGCTCCGCGACCACCCCGCGATTGCGGTGACGATGAGCCGCGTGCTGGCCCAGCGGTTGCGGCAGACCGATACGCAGGTGTTTAACCGCAAGAAGTACCAAATCGTGGGAGTACGCGGCAGCGACGGGGTGGAACTGGCCCGCACCATTGTGCAGCAGAGCGGCAGGCCGGTGATTATCCTCGATGTGCTGGCCGATTGCAGCACCAGCCCGCGCAGCGATATTGACGTGGCGGGCCTGCGCGAGAGCGTGCGAATGTTGGACGAAGATGTGGGCCTATTCCCCACCGCGCTGGATGTGTGCAACGGACAGTTCAGCGAGGTGGTGTCGCGCCTGCTAGAGTACGAGTACCAGCACGCCTTTGTGCGGCTGCCGGGGTCGGGCAAGGATGCCACCCAGCTAGCCCTTGACATTGCCGATGCAGTGGTGATGGTGGGCGAGGCGGGGGCCAGCTGGCTACCCAACCTCGAAGACCACAAGGTTTGGCATATCCACCAAATGGAGCGGCGCAACTTGGGGCGGCTGGCGCGGCGCATCACTGGCAGCAGCATCGGGCTGGCCCTCAGCAGCGGCGCGGGGCATGGTCTCGCCCATGTGGGGGTAATCAAGGTGCTGGAGGAACACGGCGTGCCGGTGGATATGGTGGCGGGCACCAGCATGGGCAGCCTCGTGGGGGCTTTGATGGTGGCGGGGCGGGCGCGGGATGGCAGCGACCGCGTGGGCTACAACGCGGACGAACTGTACTGGTGGGCAGGGGAGATGGCGCGGCGGGGACAAATCCGCAGCGGCTGGCGCGACTCCTACTGGGATGTGAACCTACCCTTCCTGCGAACCGGCTTCCTGCGCGGCAACACCACCCTCCGCTGGGTGCGCGAACTAACCGGCGATGCGCGGTTCGAGGATTTGGATACCCCCTTCTACGTCGTCGCCGCCGAGGTCAGTGGCGGGCGCGAGGTGGTGCTGAACAAGGGGTCGCTGGCCGAGGCGGTCAGGGCTAGCACCGCGAT
>JBBSEE010000400.1:0-3636 GCA_038239995.1 Chloroflexia bacterium
ATGCCCCGAACCGCTCCGGGGTGGGATTGTTGTCCCAGTCGGGGGTCCAGTCGGGCAGGCGCAGCCCCACCTCATCGCACATCGCTACCACTTCGCCCTTGAAGGCGGCGCGAACTTCATCGTTGTCCCGCTGCTTCAGGCCGTACTTGCGGTAGAGGACATTGCGCTTGGTGCCGGGGCGGCCAAAGATGTTCATGGTGCGCGGGTACCACTTGTCTAGCGCGGCCTGTACCTCGTCCTTAGTCGCGGGGTCGAGGGCCAGCTTGCGTACCCACGTATCGCCATGATGGATGTGAACCACTTCCTCGCGGGCGACTTGGGCGATGGCCCGCTTCCATGGGCCGTAGCTGCTATGCTCCACATCCCATAGCTGGTGTCCGGCGGCGCGGTCCATGCAGAAGTTGAACATGATGAAGTCGGTCCACGTGTCAATCGTGTAGTAGAACATATTGACCCGCTTGTCGTCGCTGACCCGCTGCGTGCCCAACGCCGCGCCGTCGGTCTGCACCCGCATCGCGTAATCGTGCTTGGCGATAATGTCGTCAACATCAATGCCCAGCCCCTCAAGCAGCTTGTAGCAAGCCTTGGCGTGGCGCATCTCATCCTTGACAATCTGGGCGACGATGAGCTTCTCCTCAATGTTGGGGGCGAGGGCAATCCACGGCACGTAGCCGATACCGCCCGCCAGTTCGCTGTCTGCCTGCTGACGCAGTAGGTTGACGAGGTTGTCATAGTAATCCTTCGACATCTCACTGCGCGACTCGACGGTCTCGCCCTGCTCCAGCTTCACCATCAGTTGCTCATCGCTGGCGAACGGCTGGTCTGCCGGGGGCGCGGTAACATCATTCTGTTCGCGTACCATAGTATCCAACTTGTGGCCTCCTTGTGCTGCGCCGATAAATGGGGCGCAATTATATGCAATCATGGTGGGGGCTACGCTAGCCCAGCCACCCCTTTATGGCTGTAATAAGGTACAGAATGGGGAAAACCTAGCTATATTATAACCCAAAAGCGGCTCGTGTTGCAATGGCTGATGATGGACGGACTCAGCGGAACATAAATATTGTATAAAAACCGGCTTCGGTGTATGGCGATTAAAGCTACGCACAAGCTGCCCAGCGGCCAACCCGATTAGCGCAATTAGGATGCCAGCTACTAGGGGAGTGAAGGTTGGGGGAAAGCGATAGGAAGTTAGTTGGAAGATTGCTTGCGGCTGGATGTAGCCGCGCGTCACCAACTGCCCACTGTTGACTATCGGCGAATGGGCGGGGTCGAACTGAGATATGGCCGCCCATGTCGGCAAGTCGTAGTTGGGATTGCCCCACCACCAGCTTTCCAGTGGGTTAGTCAGCAACCCCAGCCCCGCGACTATCGCCCCGACCAAGACCAGCCCTGCGTAGCCGTGCCGCTGCCACTTGCGCCAGTCCGCCCAACCCACCAACGCGGCCCCGCCTACCAGCATCAGTAGCGGCAGATAGGGGAGTAGGAAGCGCGGCCCCCAACTCACCCCGCCATCCCAGTACAGATAGGTAGCGTAGAAGGGCAGGGCCACCCCGAACAATACGCCAATCAGCACCGCCTCCCAACCATGCCCGCGCCAGAATCGTCGGGCCGCCACCAACGAGAGCAGCAGCGGGGGTGCATACCAAAGCAGGCCCTTACCGGGGCTGACCAGCAGGCCATATAGTCCCAGCGCGAGGGGGGTGTTGAAGTTGATGTAGATGCCATAGTAGCCGCCCCTAAAAATGCTGCCGTTACGCAGCAAGTTGTAGCTGAGATTGGCAAGCAGGAAGACCGCTAGCGGCGCGGCCAAACGCAACCCCTCGCGGCCTAGCCTCACCCCCACGCGCGGCCAGCCCACCCCCGCCTGCGATAGCGCGTATCCTCGTCGCATTGCCCACCACAGCACGAAGATGGCAGCGGCAATCATGAACTCCTCTTTGGTGAAGATAAGATAACCGAGCGCGAAGCCAGTTAGGAGCAGCCATGTCAAAGGTCGGGCTTCCGCCGCATCGAACACGCGGAGCATCGCGTAGAAGGCGGCCAGCAGCAAGGTCGCCAGCAGCGGCTCGCTCCAACTCTGCACCGCATAGGGCAACGCAAAGGTGGCAAAGAAGTAGACGAGGCTGAGGGCCATCGCCACCGCCGCGCTGCCGAACAATCGTCGCCCACACAAGAACAGCAGCACCACCCCGCCAGCGGTGACAATCGGGTCGAGCAGCAGCGCAAACAGGTAGCGCAAGGCATCGGGAGCATCGCTCAATTGCTGGGCGACAAGGCCGCGGGCCAGCAGCGGCAGGCTGGCAATCGAATGCCCCAACGCATAGTGCGCCCACACGCTATGCACATGGGTCTGCGGGGGTGGCAACTGGGGGGTGCCCCGCAGGATGATGGACGCGCTGACCAAATATTTGATGGCATCATCGCTAGACTGGAAATCGGGCAAGGCCAATAGCAGGCCGAAGGCGAGGGTGAGGATAAACAACCAGCGGAGGGGGTGAACGTCTCCCCGCGAGAGCAAGGGTACGGCGAGGCGAATGAAGCCCATCCCTACCACGAGGCTGGGCAGATATGCGCCAAACAGGGGCGGATTGTTCGCCAGCAGCCACCCCAGCGCGGCCATCAGCACCACACTGAGCAGTAGCCCGCTCAATACCGCTTTGCGATGCGCTGCGCCCGCGCCGAAGCTATAGACCGCCAGCGTAGCCAGCACCAGCCAGATAGTATTGCCCCAAGCGGGGGCGGGGTCGTCGCTGGCGGCGGGGTCAAGCCGCAATTCGCTAGCCAGCATCGTCACGGGCCAGATGAGTATCCCGCTGAAGGGTTTACTCGTTTGTATTTCGATGTCCAGCCTATCGCCCTGTGTTTGTGCCGGGTCAATTCGCCAACTGTACCAGCGGTAATCGGCGTATAGTCGCTGCGGTGGATAGACTCGACCATTGATGCTGAGGGTGAAGCTGACCGACTTCCCAGCTTGAACATCTTGGCGTATTGAGCCAGTGAGGTAAAGGCTGAGGGTGAGTGGGTAATCGGTGTGGATAGCAGGGAGGGTAATGAAGCTATCATCGCGC
This sequence comes from Chloroflexia bacterium, assembly GCA_038239995.1. Classification (GTDB taxonomy): domain Bacteria; phylum Chloroflexota; class Chloroflexia; order QHBQ01; family QHBQ01; genus QHBQ01. The sequence goes on from JBBSEE010000400.1 coordinate 3,072, forward strand.
AACGACCGCGAGGTGCCCGCCGCGCTGAGATTGCGCCCATTAGCGTTGCTGACGAATGGCACATCCGCGCCGCCGATGCTCAGGCGGACGCTGAACCGCTGCGCCGAGGCGAACCCGCCCACCACGACGGCTAGCAGTATCAGCCCCGCGATGACCAGCAGGTGGGCGGGCCTTCGCAACCAGATGAAGCTCTGTTTAAGTGGGGTGAGCAAAGATAATTGTGACAATTGCTCAGAAATGGGTAACAGTACAGTTATTACCTATCCAAACATTGCTATCTGCTAGACCTTCGGGGTAGTCATCAACGCAGTTGACGTTTGACCCCATGGGGTCGTTGCCTATAAGCCTATTATATTTAGGTACATAGAGGCTACCAGGTTCATGCGCTTCGTTATCTATACCAATCAAAAGAATGCCAAAATAACCAGTCACACTATTGTACTGTATTATACCAAATAGCTAAGGAGATGCAGTAAATTCTGGCAGGCTGGCGCAGCTTTCCACAATCCAACCCCAACCAGCCAGCCGCCGTATCCGCTCACTGTCGGCGGCTAGTTCCTCAAGG
>JBBSEE010000401.1:0-3621 GCA_038239995.1 Chloroflexia bacterium
GCGGGCCAGCAGCTTGAGCAGGGTCTCTTCCATATTAAACCCTTCGCGGGCTGCTTTGCTATGTTGTACGATGCTCATGATGACTATAGTTTAACTGGGCGGGGCGATTTTGTCAACAGCCTTATCTTTCAAGTTCGCAACTTGCCAAAACCCGCCGATTTAGGGTATCATCGTAGCGACAACTAGGTCAAGGGAGCGACGCATGGATAGCCAACCCGCCCGCCGCACCAAGCTACACGAGCTAGACGCGGCGGTGCGTGAACTTATCCCCAACCCCTGCCCGCTGCTGGCGGTGGGCGGGATGCATATGCACAACGCGCCGATGACGGTCATCCGCGAAGTGGTGCGACAGGGCATCCGTATCCATCAGCTGCTCACCAGCCCCTCGGCCAGCATCCAAGCCGACCTGCTCATCGCCGCTGGTCTGGTGGACGAGGTAATAACCTCCTATATCGGGTTCGAGTACCTCGGCCTCGCCCCCGCCTTCCGTCGCGCAGTGGAGCAGGGCAAGCTGCGGCTGGTCGAGGCGGATGCACCGCTGATTACCCTCGGCTTGCAGGCGGGGGCGGCGGGGCAACCCTTCGCTACCCTGCCGCCCGGCCTAGAGTGGTCCGATGTACCCGCCGCCAGCCCCGACTTCTACAAGTGGACCACCGACCCCTTTACCGGCGCACCCGTCCTCGCTGTCCCCCCGCTGCGCCCCACGGTCGCAATCATCCATTGCCAAGAGGCGGATGAATACGGCAACGCGATCTTCAAGGGTTCGGAGTTCACCGACCGACTGATGGCCTTCGCCGCCCAGCGTACCATCGTGCAAGTGGAGAACGTGCTGCGTAGCGACCGTTTGTATGGTATCAGCAAGCAGGTGGCAATCCCCGCCGCGTTGACCAGCGCAGTGGTGGAGGTCGCCTTCGGCTGCCACCCCACCTCCTCGCACCGCTTCTACAATCACGACGAGCAGCACCTAAAGGATTATCTGCGCCTGACCGCCACTGAGGAGGGGACGCAAGGCTACCTACAACGCTACGTCTACGAACCCGCCGACCACCGCGAGTATATGGCCCGTGCCCGCGCCGACGCACCGGATACGTTCACCGCGCCGTCGCTGTAGCAGATAAGATGGCGGTAGGTTAAATCAGCGTTCGGGCGGTAAATTGTGAGGTTTGCAATGGCAGGTCAAACTCAAAGCAGCGTGTATCAACCCCCGGTTGGCGGTTACATCCCCATGCCCGCGATAGAGGCATTGGCGTGGCAAATCGCCGCCCGCTGTGACCCGGAGCGCATCATCCTGTTCGGCTCCTACGCCTACGGCCAACCCCAACCCGATAGTGATGTTGACCTGATGGTGATTATGGACACGGAAGATACCAGCGGGCAGGAGGCGGAGATTAGGGCCAGCATCAGTTGCGACTATCCTATAGACCTATTGGTACGCACCCCCGCTTACTTTGCCGCGCGGCTGGCGTTGGGCGACTTCTTCATCCAGCAGGTGGCGGAGCAAGGCCGGGTGCTATATGACAGCGGACGCGCCATCCTCGCCCACGCCCTTGCCCACTCCGCGGTATCGGGGCCGATATATGAACAGGTAGGAGGTGCATACTTGAACAAGCTAACCGCCGAGTGGGTAAAGAAGGGCGAGCGAGACTATTTGACCCTATCACAACTGATACCGCTGGATAACCCCGACTTTAACGATGCGATTAGCTTCCACGCCCAACAATGCGCGGAAAAGTATTTCAAGGCGTATCTACAGGAGCATGGGGTGCGCTCTGGCAAGACGCATAAGCTAGACAAGCTGCTGGCCCTCTGCGAGACGGTAGACCCCAGCTTCGCCCAACTACGCCCCGCAGTGGCGGGCAAACTGAAGGACTATGCGGTAGACACCCGCTACCCCGGCACTGACCCCACCCCCGCTGAAACCCAAATCGCCTATTCCCATATGCAGGAGATACGTAACTTCATTCGCACCAAGTTGGGGATTAGCTAATATCGTACATCACATTTCTGGACAAAGAACATGGGACAACCCCTCAGCCTATTTGGTCTCAACCCCCAGCGGGAGCCGGAGTACACACTCGGCGAACTGCTGGCCTACAACCTCGCTCTCGCCTTGCATGACGATGATGTGGCCCTGACCGGGGCGAACAACGCCCTGCCCCTCGCCGCCTGCCGCCTTGCCCAGCTTACCCACGCCCCCAACCTCACCTTCCTCGGCGGCGGGGGCGGGACGGTCAACTCGCTGGTCGAGCCGCTGGTCGCCTCCTCGTGCGACTACAGCTATCTGGCTGCCGAGGCCACTATCGCCCTGCCCGACCTGATTACCTTGCAGGGGCGACTGGGCTTTGTCACCGTCTTCTTCGCGGGGGGGATGCAGGTTGACCAGTACGGCAACTGCAACCTATCGGTGATTGGCCCCGATTGGGCGCACCCCACCCTGCGCGGCCCCGGCGCAGCCAGCCTCCCCTTCATCGCCCGCTTTGGCCGCACCATCATCTACCTCGCCGCCCACACCGCCCGCATCTTCGTGCCACAGGTGGACTTTCGCACCGGCCCCGGCTTCCTCGGCGGCCCCGATGAGTACGCGGCGGCGCAGGCCACGATACATACCCCGCAAGGTGATTTCCCCCGCCCCCAGCCGCTCGTCTCCCATGGCCCCGCCCTCGTTGCCACCCCCCTTGCCTTGCTCGACTTCGACCCCGCCAGCAAGCGGATGCGGCTGCGCTCCCTCCACCCCGGCGTATCCCTCGAACAGGTGCAGCAGAACACTGGCTTCGACCTCATCATCCCTGATGCGGTGCCAACCACCCCCATTCCCCCGCCCGACATGGTGCGCCTCATCCGCACCTTCGACACCGAACGCCTCCTGCACCAGCCCCCTTACAAGTAAGCAAGATTTACCCAGTTTGACGAAAAATGAAGCAAATCCGCCGCCGCTGACTATAATAGGTTAGGTGTGGTTTATATCGCCACCTGATTAGGATGTAGCACTGAAGGAGCAAGTATTATGTACCGCAAACTAACCGCGTTGATGCTGCTGCTCGGCCTGCTGGTCGTCGCCAGCCCCGCCAGCTTCGCCGCTGGGGTATCGGGCAGCCCCCCAACCCTACCCGCCCCGCAATCCACCGCCCCTGCGGGCAAGCCGTCCGCGCCTAAGCCAGCCGCCCCCCAAGACGCGCGGGGCTACAACGACATCAAAATGGTGGCCGCCAACGACGGCTGGCTGGTCGGTGGGCATGGTCTGATTATGCGCTACGAAGGCGATTGGTACGAGGTTGCCAGCCCTACCCGCGAAACATTGACCGCGGTGGATGCCACCACCATCGAGGCGTGGGCAGTGGGCACTAATGGCACCGCCTTGCACTGGACTTCCAGCGGTGCGTGGGTGCAAGTCCCCACCCCCGCCTCGCACCCCACCCTGACCAGCGTAGATATAGTCGCTCCCGGCGAGGCATGGGCGGCGGGTTATACATATGATGGGGAGATGTACACCCCAATCATGCTGCACTATGCGGGTGGCAGTTGGTCACTTGCCCCCAGCCCGCTTGCCTCCACGCAATATCCGATTTGGAGCCAAATGTCGTGGGGCAGCCCGACCGACGGCTGGATTGGCCTCTATGTAAC
>JBBSEE010000402.1:0-3619 GCA_038239995.1 Chloroflexia bacterium
AAAGGAGTCCCAGCGATTGCTGCGCCAAGTTTCGCCAATTCGGCCCCGCTCTAGCACGATATGCGGTATTCTTGCCTGCGTCAGGTAGTAACTAGTTGACAATCCCGCATGGCCTGCCCCAACAACAAGTGCTTCAACTGCCTCGTATGATGCTAGCATCGCCCTCTCCCTTCGACTTTTGTTAGATAGGAGATACGCCGTTGAGCAGGGCGTGCGCCATCCACCCCTACGTAATCAGGCGCGGAAAACCGCCATCTGCGTAACTCCCATTGGAATTGAGTAAGCTACTAACCCTCATAAAATCCTTTAGCCCCCAGTACGCCCTTGACCGCCGAGATTTCGATGGTTTCATTGCTAAACCGTGACCAAGCCCTTAATCTTATCGAACTCCTTCAGGCCGATACCCGTTACCTTCATCAAATCCTCGATGCGCTGGAAGGGACCGTGCGCGGTGCGGTAGTCCACGATGCGCTGGGCGAGGGTAGGACCGATGCCGGGCAAGGCCTTGTCCAGTTCGGCGGCGGTCGCGGTGTTGATGTTGACTGGCCCAGCCGGGGCTGAGGGCGCGACGGTAGCGGCGGGGGCGGATACGGGCGCGGACTGACTGCCGCCGCTGGCGACGCTGCCCTTGAAGGGGACAGCGATTTGCTGCCCATCGCTGACAAAGGCGGCGAGGTTGATATGGCTGAGGTCGGCATCGGGGCTGGCTCCTCCCGCCGCGCTGATGGCATCGCCCACGCGGTCGCCCTTGTGCAAAGCGTAGATACCCACGCTGCACACCGCACCGCTGACGTACACCTTAATTGTGCTGGTGGTGGGGATGGCAGCCACCGGGGTGGGTGGACTGGGACACGCGCTGACAGTGGTGGGGTTGGGCAGCAGCTTGAAGGGAACGTCAACTCGCTGGCCGTCACGCAACGGCTCGGCGAGGTTGAGGGTGGAGAGGTCGGCGAGAACAGTGCCGCTCTTGTCGGTGAGCGGGCCGCCCGCCTTGTCCAGCAGGTCGGCGATGCGGTCGCTGTCGCGCATGGGGTAGACATCGGGATGCAACACCGCGCCGGTGATATACACCTTAATCGCGTGGCTGACTGGCGGGCCGGGGGTGCGGGTAGGGTAAAGCGGTGGGGTGGTGAGCAGGGCGGCGTTGTCGTTGCCCTTGCCAGTGAGGATACCGGAGCTAATCCCGCCGATGACCGCCAGCGCGAGGGCGATTAATGTGACCGTAATTGCCCGCCAGTGCTGCACCAATGTTTCTTTCATCAACGCACCTCCGTCGGCTGAGATACAAGGCAGAAGAAGTTGTCGCGATTATAAAACGGAATGGCACGATTGTCAACCGCGCTACACCTTGGGGAACAACATCACCAACACCCACGCGAGGAACAGCGCATCCCACCATGCGCTGGCCCAGATGTTGCGGGTGGCGGCGTACAGCGCGGTGCTGAACAGTTGGGCGACGATGAATAGCAGTGCGAGTATTGGCAAGACGATGCCGAGGAAGCCGAGTGCGGGGTCGAGGGCGATTGCCAGCAGCAGCGCAGCGAAAACCACCAGTTTGCTGACGATGCCGCCGAAGATGCCCAGCCAGAGCCGCCCGTTCTCCTGCCAGCCGCGCCAAACAGCGTCGTCCGCGCTGGTGAAGGGGAAGACCGCGAGGGTGACAATCAGCATGATGCCGAGGCGGTCGAGGGTGTTGCCGCTGAAGCTGAGGCGGAACAGGGCGAAGGTAGTGCCGAGACCATACACCAGATACCAGAACAGCCAGCCAATCACGGCGACAACGAAACCGCCTGCCACCCCTTCTAGCTGGAAGCGGGGCAAGCTGGTGGGCAGCCACAGGCGCAACACCAGCCAGATGATGCCGCCCGCGATGAAGAAGTAGCTGGCAAGGTAGGGGACTAGAGCGAGGCCCAGCCAATCGAGCGGATTGAACAGGCTGAGGGTAAGCAAGGCCAGCACCGAGCCGACCACCAACAGCATCATGTAGCCGAGTGTAACTTGGGGCATGAAGCGGGGAGTGAAGGGACGGCGGGGGGCGAACACCGCCAGCAGGCTAGCGAAAGGGAAGGTGGCGACAATTGCGGCCAGCATCATCATCGCGGTCCAACCTTCCCGCGCATTATTCGCCGGAGCGGGCAAGGGGAGGTTGAAGCTCCGCGCCGCCCATGTGGTCGCCTCGGTGCGCGGGTCGGCGGCCAGCAGGATAGTGATGTGGTTGAGGCCGTCAAAGAGGGCCGCCTTGCGGGCGTTGCCCTTGCCCCAATCGCCGAACGCAGCGGGGTCAGCGGCATCAGGGGTCAGCCCTTTGCTGGCGTTGGCAACACCCACATTGGTGCCATGCACCGATACCGGCAAGTCCGTGCTGCCCGCCATCATCAGTAGGTTGCGCGGGCTGGTGGGGCTGAGGCGAGCGAGGTCCGCGTCGCTCATTGCCGGGGAGACGGCAATTACCGCCCGTACATCGGTGGCATCGTCGGCGCGGTCGAGGGCGAACAGCGTCACCGCCCCCGCGCCCATGGAGTGGCCCAGCAACACGGTGCGGGTCGGCTCTCCGGCGTGGGAGGCCTGCTGCTGGGCGTAGTTGTACACCGCTTGGAGGCTATCTTCCAGCAAGGTGCGGTCAGTATTGAGGCGGTCGCTCGCCTCACCATGTCCGGGGAAATCGAGGGAGTAAGCGGCAAGGCCGAGGCGGGCGAATTCGATGGCGAAGCCCTGCATCAGTTCCTTGTCCGCCGCATAGCCGTGTGCCACGATGGCAATACCAGTGGCCTTGCCGCGGGGTCGGTAGAGCAAAATGGGGATAGAGGGTGCGCCCGGCCTCACGGCTGGCACGCTCATATCTAGCCGCTGTAGCCCGGCAGTGGCATCGCTAACCTGCCAGAGAGCGAAACCAAACGCGGCGAGACTAATAAGCAGCAACATTGCTGCAACTACGAACTTCATCTCCAGCCTTTGCTGCTCACCCGGCGGCGGGGTACAAGCTGGGTCAAGCGCGGCAATAATCATTAGCGGGCAATGCGGCCCTGATTGCTTGCGCTAAATTGCGCGGATTATATCACAATTGCAAGCAACTTGCATCATGCCATCAGCGATTGTGCAAGAATAGCCGCTGATACCAGAGCAGCAGGCTGTTGACCACAAAGCCGACGCTGACCACGATTGCCAGCCACTGGCCGAGGCGATGGGAACTGACCCTTGCCTTAGCCCACCCCCCCGCCAGCGCAAGGGCGGGCAGCGGCCACCAGTAGTGTTTCAGAGCCATGTCCGCGTAGTAGTTGACCACGAAGAAGAGCAGCCCCACCATCAAAATAGAGAGGAGCAGTGCCTTGCTGAAGGTTGCCATTTCGCCCCGTTCGCGCACGATGATGCCGATTAGCCCCGCCCCGCCGAGGATGTAAATAGGCCATAGGCTGTAGTTGAACATCGTCTGGCTGCTGACTGCAAGGTATTGCGGCCACGTATAGGTAATCGGCTTGAGTGAGCCGTTGTTCGCTGCTGTGTGTGCGATGTTGGGCAAGGTTTCGGTGACTAGCACGTAGAGGTACTGACCGTAGAGCAGCAGGGTGGCAAGCAGGGTGGCGGCGACTAGCGCAAGCAAGATTTTGCCGTATGCGGGGCG
>JBBSEE010000403.1:0-3602 GCA_038239995.1 Chloroflexia bacterium
ATAGCGGGGTGGCTGCTGGTAGCGGCTGGCGGCGAACCGCGCCTGCTCCGCGCTGACCTGTGCGGCGATGTCGGGGAAGTCGGCCACCAGCTTGGCAAGTTCACCCTCGATGTCCGGCAAGCTGCCCGGCAGCGATTTGGCCCGCATCAGCGCGTTCAACGCCCCCTGCGGGTCGCCCAGCAGATGGGCGGCGGCGGCGGCGCAGAGCGGGGCTTTGCGGCCTGCGTCCACCACCTCGCCCAGCGTGGCAATCAGCCTGCGGTCCACCCCGTGATTGCGCCAATAGGCGACCGCCAGATTCCAGCGTAGCCCCGGCAGCCGTGACCCCATCCCCACCGCTTGCTCCAACAATCGCTCGGCCTGCTCGTACCGCTCCTTACCCCCCAGCGATAGTAGCGCGGCGGCCTGATTGTAGAGGATGACGTGGCGGAAGCCGGGGTTGGGGTTGAGCATCTCCGCTTGGGTGAACTGTTCCAACGCCCCCTCGTAGTTGCCCGTCTTGTACATATCTATCCCCCCCTGGATGAAGGGGAACAGTTGGTGCGGCACATTGGTGCTGCGCTGGGGGTCGTTGGGGGTCATCTTGTAGTCCAGCCACGCCTGCGGGGTGCGGATGGGGCCGAGGTGGGCAAGCTCCTCATCCTCATCGCCCTCCTCGGCGGCGGCATCCTGCGGCTCATCTTCCCCCTGCTCATCATCCGCGCGGGGGCTGTTCGCCGCGACGGTGGGGTTGGCAGGGGCGGCCTCTACTGCGGGGCGGGGCGCAGCATCGCTAGCGGCTGGGGGAGGCAGGCTAGCAGAGGGGGCGGGGGGTGGGGTAACAGGGGGTGCAAGGTCGGGCCGCTCCATCTCCGCTTCCAGCCGATAGCCGCTCCACGCGCTGCGCCGCTCAGGGTTGAGCATCATCGGGTCAATATAGTTGCGGGCCTCGTTGAACATCGCCTTGTAATCGGCGTACCGCCCCTGCCCCAGCAACAGGCGGGCGCGGATGCGGAAGAAGTCGAACAGCAGATTGTTGCGGAGGTTCTGGCGGCTGTTGGCGGTGAGCAGGATGAGGGTGTGATACGGCTCTAGGTTGCTGTCCGCCTCCTCGGCGATGTCGCCGAAGTTGTAGCTGCCGTGTTCACCGCGTAGCTCGGTGAGGGCGTTGAGGTAGATTTGCAGGGCCACCCGCACCAACGTCAGGCTGGTGCTGTTCAGGGGCATCAGCGAGTTGCGGTAGCGGAAGCAGTCCAGAGCAGAGAGCGCATACTCGATGCGTTCGCCGGTGGTGAGGTTGGGGGCGGACTCCGCCATGCTGGTGCAATAGTTGCCCAGCGCGGTCAACGCCTTCACCTCGATGTCGTTACTCGCTTGCTCCGGGAAACGGTCCAGCAGTTCGATGAGATGGCGGGCGTAAATTAGGTTAAGCTGCGTCTTCTCCAGCCCTGCCGAATTATAGACCCTGTTCCAGATTTGCTGTGTATAGTAAAGCAGGTGCTGATAGCTAGTGTAGTTTAGCTCAAGTGGCGACCGCTCCAAATCGCGCCGTACCAAGTCGCGCACCAGACCCTTGATGCTTGCCATATTCACTTATCCCCTTCCGTCGGCCCGCCCATTAAGTACCATTCATCCACTGACAAGTACCCATTGCGGGCGGATACAAAGATAGACCTTACCCATTTTGCTCATCGTTGCTGCTGACCGCACTGCCCGTACCTTCCGGCCAACCCTGTTCGCCGATGAGCGGGACGAACATACAAGGTATCAAACTCTGCTCGATTAGCACTCCACCTTCACGCCTGAGTGCCACCAACATTTGCTGTCGGTCATTACCGACCGGGATAATCAAACGCCCGCCCTCTTTCAGTTGTTCCGCTAGGGCTTCGGGTATCGCGGGCGCACCCGCCGTTACTACGATTGCGTCGAATGGGGCGGCACTGACCCAGCCCCGACTGCCATCACCAACTGCAAGGTGCAATTGGTTGCCGCTATTGTACCCCAACTCGGTAAGATTTTGCAAGGCCCGGCTGCTAAGAAGCTGATGCCGCTCTATCGAGTACACCTCCGCTCCCATCTCGCACAGCACCGCGGTCTGGTAGCCACTGCCGGTGCCAATCTCCAGTACGCGGTCGCCCGCCTGCACCTCGGCCAGTTCGGTCATAATTGCCACGATATAGGGCTGCGATATGGTCTGCTCTGCGGGCAAGGGCAGGGCATGGTCGTCGTAGGCACTGGCTGCCATCTCGCGGGGCACGAAACGGTGGCGCGGCACCTTGCCCATCGCCGCCAGCACCCGCTGGTCGCGGATACCCCGCCCCGCCAGTTGCTCGTCCACCATCTGCCGTCGCAGACGGGCGAACTCGGTCTCCTCATCGTCGGGCGGCGGCGGGGGGGTGGGCGGCCCGTCCCCTGCCCACTCCTCGCGCATATCCTTATCGGCATCCCGCTCATTCATGACCCATATGATACAATCGCAACCCTCATTTGGCAAGTTTTCGCCCAACATCTTCATCCCGCCATATTTGGTATAATACCCACCGCAAGGATGACAACTCACAACTCAAAACACAAAACTCAAAACCCGTCCCTCAACCTCCTGCACGTGATTCAACGTTACTATCCCTACATCGGCGGCTCGGAGCTTTACTTTCAGGAGATGAGTGAGCGTTTTGCCGCCGACGGCCATCGCGTGCGGGTGTTCACCACCGATGCGTGGGACATCGAACACTTTTGGAGCGGGGGCAAACGAACCATCCCCCAGCGGGGCGACACGCACAATGGGGTAGAGATTAGCCGTTATCCGGTGCGTCGCCTGCCGCTGGTCAGCCCCTTGTTCTACCCGCTGATGCGCCGCGCCATGGCGGAGTTGTCGCGGCTGCCGGGGAGTGGGGGGCTGCTGATGCAGCTATCGCGCACCACCCCGCTCGTCCCCGCTCTAGCCCACGCCTTGCAGCACGACCGCGAACGGGTTGACCTGATACACGCGACCAACATCCCGTTCGATGCGTTGATATATCATAGCTATCGCTACGCCAAGAGGCGAGGCATCCCCTTCGTGGTCACGCCCTTCACCCACCTCGGCGAGCCGCAGGATACGCGCATCCGCAAGTATTACACCATGCGCCACCAACTCGCCTTCGAGCGAGCCGCCGCCGCGGTCATTGTCGCTACCAACCTAGAGCGCGACTATCTCGCCTCACGCGGGGTTGACCCGCGCAAGATGCACAAGGTGGGCATCGGGGTGGAGCCGGAGCGGGTGTTGGGGGGGGACGGAGCCGCCTTCCGCACCAAGTATGGGCTGGGCGCACAGCCCATCGTGTTCAGCATGGGCGTGACCGCTTATGACAAGGGGACGGTGCATCTGGTCGAGGCGATGCGCCGCTTGTGGGCGCGGGGCAGCGAGGCCGAGCTAGTGCTGGCGGGGGCGACCATGACCCACTTCCTCAACCATGTCGCCACCATCCCGCAGCGGGAGCGCACCAAGTTGCACATCCTCGGTCCGGTCAGTGACGAGGACAAGCGCGGCCTGTTCGCCGCCGGTGACGTGTTCGCGATGCCCAGCCGCACCGACTCGTTCGGTATCGTCTACCTTGAAGCATGGCTGTACCGTAAGCCGGTGA
>JBBSEE010000404.1:0-3590 GCA_038239995.1 Chloroflexia bacterium
CCTAAAATCTAAAATCTAAAATCAAGCGAGTGGCACAGTGAAGCGGAAGGTCGCCCCCTGCCCTAGCTCACTCTCCGCCCAGATGCGTCCGCCTTGCGCCCCCACGAGGTGACGGGCAATCGCCAAGCCGAGGCCGGTGCCGCCTTGTTCGCTGGCTTGCAGTAGGGCGGAGCGGGCGCGGTCCACCTTGTAAAATCGCTCGAACACCCGCTCCAAATCTTCAGGGGGGATGCCAATCCCATCATCCGCTACGCTAACCTCGGCGCAGGGCTGGTCGGGGCAACGGCAAGCCGCAACGCGGATGTGGCCGCCCGGCGCGGTAAACTTAATTGCGTTCTGCACCAGATTGCCGACTACCTCGCCCGCGCGGCTCTCGTCCGCCATCACCACCAGATGGGGGTCAATCGCGGTCAGTTCAAGGTGCAAGCCGCGCCGCGCTGCCTGCTCCTCAAAGCGGTTGACTTCCCGCTCTATCAGGGGGGCAAGCGGGGTGGGGCGCAGCTTCAGCGGGGTTTGCCCCGCCTCGATGCGGGCTAGCTCTAGCAACTCGGTGACGAGGCGGGTGAGGCTGTCAAGTTCGCGGTTAGCCTTGTTAAGGAAACCCCGCGCCGCCTCCGGCTCCTCGCCCACCGCCACCAGCGCGGTCTCCACCAGCAGCTTGGCGGTCGCCAATGGGGTGCGGAACTCGTGCGACACGTTGGCGACAAAATCGCGGCGCACCTGCTCGACGCGGCGGATTTGGGTCACATCCTGCAATACCACCAACCCACATCGCGCCACCCCCTCCCCTAGCCCGCTGACGCTGGCAAGCAAATGGCGGCGATTATAGGCTAGGCTGATCTCCTCTTTCGCCGTCCCGCCCGCCAGCACCCGCCGCAACAAGCCGTCAAGCTCATAATCGCGCAGCGACTTTATCAGCGAACTGCCCACCGCGGTGCTGACTTCGATGCCCAGCAGGGTGGCCGCCGCCGGGTTGCAGCGCAGCACCGCGCTATGCTCATCGGTTACTAGTACCCCCACCGGCAGCGCGTCGAGGACATCAGGGAGCGGAGGGTTGGCCTCCCGCAACGGGGGCAAGGTAATCGGCACATCGAGGCGACGACGTACCGTAAACAACAAGATGATGCCCAGAGCCATAACCGTTGCCAGTAGCAGCCAGTCCAAAGCCGACATTGCGCTACCCTCCTATACACTGCTATCCGGTTGTAATCGCGGCCTCCCGCCTGGGCAACAGGAAGCCTCGCCTCATTCTAGCACATTTAGCGAAACCGTGACAAGGAAGGTTAATCTATCCAGTACCTATTTGCTATGCCTTGCCCTTGTAATTGCCCCCCTTTGCCCTTACAATGACAACGCCATCGCCTCCCACCTAGATAGAAGGAGTAACCTCGATGAACCGTGTCCGCCTTGTCCTCTGCTTCAGCTTGCTGCTCACTATCGCCGCGTTGCCCGCCGCCCACGCCCGCAATCTGGCCGCCCCCCAACATATGACGCTCGCCTTCTATTATCAGTGGTACGAGGCGAATAGCTGGGACGCGAATCGGATGAGCGGGTTGCCGCTGAATAGCTATAGCTCAGATGACCGTGCTACCACCGAGCGACAGGTGCGCGAGGCTCATGATGCCGGTATCAACGCCTTCGTCAGTTCGTGGCAGGGGGCAGAGGGGCGGATTGACCCCAACTTCGCCACTCTGCTCGATGTCGCGGGGCAGCGGGGCGACTTCCAAGCCACCATCTACTTTGAAACCGGGTTGGGCCTACTGAACAACCGCGCCAACATCATCCAATACCTCGGCTATGTGCGCGACAACTACACCACCAAGCCCGCCTTCCTTCGCAGCGACGGCCACCCCGTGCTGTTCTTCTGGAATCAGGGTTGGAACGGACTAAGCGTGGCCGACTGGCAGTTCGTCCGCAGCCAAGTTGACCCCAACCACGACCAGATTTGGATTGGCGAGGGGGACAAGAGCAAGCTGGGCTGGCTGATCGCCTTCGATGGGCTGCACGATTACGGCGCGGCGTACTGGGCGGGGCCGAGCAGCGCGGGCTTTGCCGCTTGGAACAGCAGCATGGGGGCGGCGGTGAAGGCGACCAACCCCGCCAAGCTGTGGGTGTGCGGCGTGCAGCCCGGCTACGATGACACCCGCGTTCGCCACGGCAACCCGGTACGGGGGCGGTTGGACGGCCAGTATTACCTGAACAGCTTTGACGGTTGCATCGCCGCCAACCCCGATTGGATTATTATCGTCAGCTACAATGAGTGGTTTGAGGGCGACCAGATTGAGCCGGGGCAGGGCTACGGCAACGCCTACCTCGACCTCACCCGCAGCGAGACGGCTAAGTACAGTGGCAGTGCCCCACCCGCGCCACCCCCGCCTGCGCCCCCGCCTCCCGCCCCCCCCAGCAACCCCGGCGATTGCAGCGGGGCGAACACCCGCTTCTTCGACGAAACCGGCCAGTGCGTGTGCGATGCCTTTCTCAGCTACTGGTACGCGAACGGCGGGTTGGCCCAGTTCGGCTATCCCATCAGCCCGCAGCGCGATGAGACCAGCAAGACTGATGGCAAGGTATATGCGGTACAATGGTTCGAGCGGGCGCGGTTCGAGTGGCACCCAGAGTATGGCAATGGCGGGGCGGTGGTGCAAGGCTTCCTCGGCGTGGATGAGATGCAGGCGCGGGGCTATAAGCCCGACCAACCCCCCTTCGCTCGCACCGCCAATAGCGGGCAGGGCCAATATTTCGACCAAACCGGCCACAACCTCGCGCACGGCTTCGCCCTCTACTGGCAGACGCACGGTGGACTAGCCCTCAACGGCTACCCCATCTCGGAGGAGTTCCGCGAAAACATCGGGGGCAAAGAGTACATCGTGCAATACTTCCAACGCGCCCGCTTCGAGCTACACCCCGAACTGCCCCCCGCCTTCATCGTCAGCCTCGGCCAACTGGGGCGCGACTTGGTGGGCAGATAGTAATATGTTTTGAGTTTTGAGTTTTGAGTTCGGAGGATTTACACCCAAACGTGTCCGACAATCCGCCTCCCACCCCTACCGACCATCGCTTCGCCCGCGCCGACCTCATCGCCATCGGGCTGATTGCGGCTGGCTACGCGCTGGCCTTGCTAGTGATGCCGCCCAGCCGCGACTTCGCCCTACTCGACGACTGGAACTATGCCCGCAGCGTGGAGCGGATTATCGCGGGGTCGGGGTTCGCCCCCTCGAACTACGCGCAGATGACCCTCATCACCCACGCCTACTGGGGAGCATTGTGCGCCGCCCTGTTTGGCGATAGCTTCACCACCCTGACCGCAGCGACGATGGCGATGAGCTTCCTCGCCGCGGCTACCATCTACTTGCTGCTGCGGCGGTTGGGCTTCAGCACGGGCAAGGCGGGTATCGGGGTGGCCTTGCTCTGCTTCAACCCCTACTTCCTTTACCTCAGCTACACCTATATGACCGAGGTCACGTTCGTAGCCCTCACCCTGCTAGCCACGCTGTTCTATTACATTGGCCTCAGCCCATCGCCCGCCCCCTCCCCGCCTCCCCCGCCGGGGGAGGCGAAGGTAGACACCGCCAATCCAAAATCTAAAATCC
>JBBSEE010000405.1:0-3583 GCA_038239995.1 Chloroflexia bacterium
CTCCCGCCGGGAGGGGCTGGGGGTGGGCGCACTCCCCTCCCGGCGGGAGAGGCTGGGGGTGGGCAGCCTCATACCCTACCTCCGCCTGTTCGCGGTGGTGGTGGTGATTACCCTGCTGATGGCCTGCCACTCGTATCTGGATAGCTGGGCGGCGTTGGGCAACCCGGTGTGGCCGATTGGCAACAACCTCATCGGCGGGCGGTTCAGCAGCCCGATTGCCGATGCCAACTATCGCGCCCATTTCACCGCCAATTTCTACAATGAGGAAGGCTCACCGTTCAGCATCCCCGGCCTAGTTACCTATATGTTCTGGGACCCATGGGTGGGCGACTCCTCGATGCTGCCGGGCGGGGTCGGTGCCCCCCGCAGCGTGCCGATTGTCACCGCGCTGCTGCCTATCACTGTGCTGCTGCTGGTGCTGGGCTGGTGGCAGGGGCGGCGGCGAAGGGTGGGGGCAGTGGGCGTGATAAATCACGCCCCTACAACACCGGGTGTGATAAATCACCCCCCTACAGTGCCGGGCGTGATAAATCACGCCCCTACAAACCCAACTCAAACCTCAAACCTCAAACCTCAAACCTCGAACTCACCTCAAACCTCGGCCTTGTGGTGGGGTTTCGGCTATGCGCTACTGTTCATCGCCTTCTCCTACGCCACCGAAACGCAGCGGCGGTACGTGTTCTTTACCCTGCCGATTATCGGGGCGGCGGCGGGCTGGGCCTATACGCGGATACGGGAGCGGCTGCCGCTAGCGGGGCTGGCCCTCAACGCCTTCCTCATCTTCACCCTGTTCGTCGCCACGCTATCCAACCTTGCCTTCAACCAGCGGGCTTTCCCCGACCTCTACGGCTACGTAGACGACAACAGCTACGTGCTGGAGGCCGCCACCCTGCCGATTGGCGAGGAGGGGCGAGCGATGCTCTACATCCGCAACCAGACCCCCGCCGCCCATAACGTGCTGGTGATGGACCTGATTTCGCCGCTATATTACCTCAACCACGATTACCTGATGAGCGACCCCGGCTGGGACAACTTCCTCAGCTACGAGACGCTACGGACGGGGGACGATTTTGCCGCGCGGCTGGACCAGTTCGATATTGGCTATATGTTGGACAATCGCGCCCAGCCGCTGCTCGCCCCGCTGCTGAAGCAAGGGATGTGGCGGGGGCGCAACCTAGTTATGCACATGACCTACGCGCAGGGTGGCTGGTACGCCTATTGGCGCGATGCCAGCCCGCCGCCCACTGGCCTACACCTAGAAGGCAAGGCGGCGGTGATTGGCTTCGATGGCGGCCTACCCTCCGACCTACCAACTGCGGTCAGCCTCGATGGGCTGGAGCGGCTGAAGGCGGGGCAGGTGACGGGGGTACAGTACGTGGTGGTCAAGCGCAACCTCCCCCTTGCGGCGCGGATGCCCTACGACAAGAACCAAGTCTACGCCCTCGATGCGGCCACGGTGGATGTGGGGCTGGCAAAGGTGGCGAAGCTGGCGCAAGAAACAGCAGATTACCACGTCTACGATGTGCGCGGGGTTGACCTTGCCGCCGCCCTCGGCCTGCGCGAGGTGGCGATACCCCGCGCGATGCAAATCACCGTTGACCAGAGCGGGGAGGCCCAGCTAGTCGCTAATGGTGGGTTCACCCTCACCCTGCCCCTGACTGTGACCAACCCGCTGTCCAGCACCGACATTCCCACCGACCACCTCGGCCCACCCCGTCGTGGCCTCAGCGCAGCGGTGGGGGGCGCGGTGGCTGTCAGTGACACGCAAGGGGCGACCGCGCTGCTGATTGATGTGCAGGCCAGCCTCGGCGCGATAGCCAGCGTGCAGGCGGACACCAACATGGGGCGCGTCACTCTCATCCCCCGCTTCAACGGCAGCGGCGACGGTGTTGCCGACCAGATGGTGCTGCCTCTACCCCCGACAGTGACGCAGATTAGCCGCCTCTACTTCACCCTCAGCGGTACGCAAGGGGGTACCGCTAACATCGTGGGCCAGACCCTGTCGCACGCGGGGGGGCAAGGCACGGTGCGTCTCGTGGTCAAAGGGTTGATGCTGCTGCAATGATAGTGATGCGGGATGAGGTATGAGTGATGAGCGGTAGGGGCGGAGGTTTGGCAGCGCGGCGGGGGAGCAAGCGGGGGTCTGGGGGTAAGCCCACCAGCTGGTGACGAGCGAGTAGGCCAATCGTAACTGCGCGGGTGGGGCGGGGATAGGGCAGTTGGTGATTGATGCTTACGCTCGGCCCCATCTACCTTCACCAGCAGGGGATCAACCCCCCAGACCCCCGCTAGTCTCCCCTTTCGTTGCGGCAAATGAAACGTAGGCAGCGTAAACCTGTGTCTGTTTATCTTCCTTCAGGAGCTACTGTGGCGGAAATATCACCACAAGTTACGGTGAAGCAGCGCGGCGGGGTGCGCTTTGGCTGGCGGGGGGCGGCTAGCGTGCTACTGCTCGGCTGGCTAGGGGTCATCCTCTACGCGATGTTGAGCAGCTTCGACCTGCTGACCCTTACCACTGACCTGCTTGGCAACGGCCCGAAAGCGATATGGGGGCGCATCCTTGTCTGGCCGCACCTCGACGCGCTGGCGGGACACGCGCTCATCTTCCTCGCCAGCGTCTGGCTGGTGGCGATTGTCGCCGCTTTGGGGGCGAGGGTGGGGCGACTGCTAGGGCTGCGGCTGGGGGAAGAGCCGCCCCTACTGCGCCTCAGTGTCGCGGTCGGCCTCGGCTTCACTCTTGCCTACCTCGTGTTCACCCTGCTGATACTGGGCGGCATCTTGTACGATTGGCTGGTGTGGACGCTGACCATTGTTGCCAGCGTGGCGATTTTGGATTTTGGGTTTAGGTGGCGCACACCCACCCCCAGCCCCTCCCGGTGGGGGGGGAGTTTGGATAGCCCCTCTCGGCGGGAGGGGAATGCTGTCCAGTCCAATCCAAAATCTAAAATCCAAAATCTAAGATCGCAGATCGTGCCTGCGCTGCTGATAGGCGCAATGGCGATTAGTGCTGTCACCGCGCTGGCGACCGCGCTGGCTCCGCCGGTGATGACCGACGCGATGCTCTATCACTTGCCTATCCCCCGCACCTATGTGGCGCATCATGGGTTCGTGCCGGTGTTCAGCGAGGTGGTGATTATCTGCGCCGAGGGGATGGAGTACCTGTACACATGGCCGCTGACCCTGTTCGGGGCGGATAGTTGGGCGGCGGCTAGCGTGGCGGTGCTGCTGCATTGGTGGATGGGCATCTTCGCCGCACTCGCCGCCTATGGTTTCGCGCGGCAGGTGGGGCTGGGAAGGAGGGCGGCCACCTTCGCCCCACTCTGTGTCCTCGTCTGGCCGATTGCCAATCAGAACATCGGCAGCGGGTTCGTGGATATGGGCAGCGGCTTGTTCGTGCTACTCGGCCTCTACGCCCTGTACCGCTGGTGGGGCAGCGACCAAGTGGGCTGGCTAACTGCCGCGGCGATGCTGATGGGGATGGCCTTCGCGGTCAAGCTGTTCAGCGTCACCGTGCTGGCGGTGCTGCTGGTGGCAGTGGCGGACAAGTGGTGGACGCGCCGCCACCGGGAGGGGCTGGGAGCAA
>JBBSEE010000406.1:0-3577 GCA_038239995.1 Chloroflexia bacterium
CAAACCTCAAACCTCAAACCTCAAACCTCAAACCTCAAAGTCACCGACCTGAGCTACCGCTACCCCGGCGCAGACGGGGCCGAGGCGTTGCGCGGGGTCAACCTAGCGGTGGGGGCGGGCGAGTTCTTCGCGCTGGTGGGGCCGAACGGGAGTGGCAAGAGTACCCTTGCCGCGCACCTCGTCGGGCTAATCCAGCCGCCGCGCGGCAAGGTGACGGTGCTGGGCTACGACATCGCGGGACTGAAGGGGAGCGCGGTGGCAAAGCTGGTGGGCTATGTGTTCCAGAATCCAGAGCATCAGTTCGTGGCCCGCACCGTGCGCGACGAGCTAGCCTTCGGGCTGCGGGCGATGCGGCTGGATGAGGGGGAGATAGGGCGGCGGGTGGAGGCGGCGATGGCCGAGTTCGGGCTGGCCGGGCTGGGCGAGCGCAACCCCTTTTCGCTCAGTCAGGGCCAGAAGCGGCGGCTCAGTGTGGCAACCATGCTGGTGGTGGGCCAGCAGGTGCTGATACTGGACGAGCCGACCTTCGGGCAGGATGAGGGCAACGCCTACGCCCTGATGCAGAGGTTGCGCGAGTTGCAGGGGCGGGACATCACCATTGTGATGATTACCCACGATATGCGCCTCGTCGCCGAGTACGCCGACCACGTGGCGATGATGCTGGCGGGGCGCATCGCCTACGTGGGTACGCCGCGCGACCTGTTCGCCAATGCTGCGCTGATGCAAGCGGCCAGCCTGCTCCCTCCCACCCTGTACGAACTGAGCGGCATGGTGCGCGAACATTGCCCCGCCTTCCCCCCGCTGGCGACCATTGATGAATATGTGGATTGGCTAGCATGAAGCTGATTAGCTACTATCCCGCTGACTCGTTCCTGCATCGGCTCAATCCGGTGGTCAAGCTGGTGGTGACGGTTGCGCTGGTGATACTGGTGACTTTCGCCTATGATGTGGCGACCCCACTCATCTACCTCACCCTGCTCATTATCCTGATGGTGGCAGCGGGAAGGTTGCCGCTGCGCTGGGTGGCGGGCAGCTTGCTCCCCTTTCTGGCGGTGGCGATTGGCCTATTGGTCAGCACTGGCCTGTTCCATCGTACCTTGCCGACTGAGACGGTGCTGTTTCGCCTCGGCAGCCTCAACGTATCGGCGGAGGGGCTGGGGTTGGGACTGGCGATTGCCCTACGGGTGCTGTTCCTCGCCGCCAGTTCGCTGCTGGTGATTGGCACCACTGAGCCGACCAAGCTGGTAGTCAGCCTCGTGCTACAGGGCAAGGTCAGTTATCGGCTGGCCTACGCCACGCTGGTCGCCTATCGCTTCGTCCCCCTGCTGCTGGGCGAGTATCGCAGCATCCGCGCGGCGGCAAGGATACGCGGGCAGCATGGGGGGCTGGGCGGGCTAGTGCGCGATGCTTTGCCGCTGCTGGCGGGGGCGGTGCGTCGCGCCGGGCGGGTGGCCTTGGCGATGGACAGCAAGGCGTTCGCCGCCTACCCCACCCGCACCTACCTGCACCCTACCACTGTACGCCGCGCCGACTGGCTGTTCCTCGCGCTGGGTATCGGCGGGGGCATCGCCCTGTTCGTCGCCCTCGTCGCGCTGGGGGTGACACAAGGGTTGGGGGGGCAGTTCAACGGATAAATTATGAATTATGAATTATGAATTATGAACACTTTCTTCGCCATAACGTAACGCTGTCCGCTGGTCCGCTTTCGAGTCCGCTGGTTGCCTTTTCAGAGCCTACTTTGAGCCTTAACTTGTTACCGATACCGATGCACCTAATTCGCTGGCGGCGCGCCCTTCACCAACAGGGCAAAGATAGGGCAATATGCTATAATAGGGGCGGAAGCGGAAATCTGGCGGGTAGGGGGAACAATGAGCAAGGGTAGCATAGCGGCGGTGATTTTCGATTTGGGCGACACGCTGGCGCATTTGAACTTGCCGCAAGATGAGGCGGAGTATCGCGCCCTATACGAGGCGATACAGCGGAGCGTGGCGAGTCGCTTCGCCGAGGTGGGGGGGCAAATCAGCGCGGAGATATTGCAGAATGTGGGCGGACGAGTGGGGCAGCACATCGCCCAATCCTACGCCCAAGCGGGCAACGAGCGGCTGCGTGAGTGTGATGCGCTGGCCCTATTCCGCACGGCACTGACCGAGTTCGCGCCCCAAGTGCAGCCCAGCGACGAGCTGCTCAAGTTCATCATTGCTGGTGAGGAACAGATTATCAATCGGCGCACCCTCGCGGCGAGGGCGATTGACACCCTGCGCGAGTTGCGGGCGCGGGGGGTTGGGGTCGGCCTCTGCTCCAACTACTTTGGGCTGCCAGAGGTGGCGCGGGCGAACGTGTTTCGCCTCGGCCTGCTCGACCACATTGACCAGACCGTGTTCTCCTGCGAGGTGGGCTGGCGCAAACCCGACCCCGCGATTTACCAAGCGATTTGTCGCAAGCTGGCGGTGCGCCCCGGCGAGTGCCTATTCGTGGGCGACCGTTTGCTGGAGGATGTGCGTGGGCCGCAGCAACTAGGGATGCGGGCCGCCCTGACCCGCGAGTTCCGCCACGAACACCACGATGACGCGGTCGCCCGCCCCGAATACGTGATTGACAATATCGGCGCGGTGCTGGGCATCGTCGCCGGGCAGGCGGCGGTGGGCAGCGGCGCGGGTTAACAAATCCTTCAGCCGGTCGAGGCACTGCTCCAACGTGCCTTCATCCCCCACCTGCTCCCAACGGCGACCACGCTTCACGCTGACACTATACAGACTATGCCGCTCATCGCGCAAGGCAATCCGCGCCCACTCCGCATAGTAGCCAAGCTGCGGATTGTCATGGGGCGCGGCTAGCTCGTAGAAAACGAGGCCGCTACCCCACTCGGCGACCAACACCTCGGCGAACCTTTGCTCATGCACCAAGCGGGCCTGAGCACGGGCCACCATCTCGCTGTTGCCAATCCGCTTCATCTATTTATATCCCCGCTAGTAGCTCACACGCCTAGCAACCTTACCAAAACCTTACCAAATGGATAACCTAGCCCAACATGGCTATCCCTTTATAGCCATAAGTACCATAGCGAATCGGGATTTGGTAAGGTTTTTGGTAAGGTTGATACCGTATAATTTGCTTGTCGCCACCAAGTTGTGGCGCATCGCAGCAGACCAATGGTTGGCCCATCCGCCTGCCGCCACATCGAGACCCGACCCGATACGTCCTAGCCACTATCCGATTACGTCAACGCCCGACCCTGCTCCGTCTACGCCCAATCACGCACCGTTCACGCTCCGACCCACCACGTTACCGCTACGCCGAGGCTACTATCAGACCCAATCCAGCCACTTCGTCACCGGCCCGGGCCAACCATTCTTCGACAAAAATACATCTATCGAGAGGCTATCCCACATAATCGGGATAGCCTTTTTGTTGCCCCAGTTTGGTAATGGTCGGCAGCAGGGATTATGGATTTTGGTGGGAGTTACGCAGTTGGCGGACATCCCCGCCCCATGAGGTAGAGGTCGCCGCCCCCCTGCCCCACCACGAACTCCCATAAAAAGAAGGGGAGACTAGCGGGGGTCTGGGGGGCTGACCCCCA
>JBBSEE010000407.1:0-3577 GCA_038239995.1 Chloroflexia bacterium
CCTCCCGGTGGGAGGGGAGTAATCACTTTACAGTCTCGCTGCTGCCAGCAACAGGGCGGCCATTTGGCCTAGCCCGATGAACAGTTCGCCGCGCACGGTGGCGGCCAACGCCTCGGCGAAGGGCATCAGCCGCACCTCGATTTCCTCGCTGGCATCGAAGTGCAGTGCGCCGGTGTAGCAAAGGTCGCGGGCAAGGTAGAAGTAGGCGTAGTCGGCCACGAATGCGTCTGATACTATATACCGGCCCAGTAGCTCGATGGTTCCCGCCTGATAGCCGGTCTCCTCCTCCAGTTCGCGCCCCGCCGCGGCGGCTGGTTCTTCGCCCGCGTTGATGATTCCCGCAGGCAGCGACCAGACTACCTCGCCGACTGCGTGCTTGTACTCGCGGATTAGCACCAACTGCCCATCGGCGGTGAGCGGCACGAGGATGACAAAATCCTTCTTCCGCACCGTGTAGTAGCCCGCCACCACTGCGCCGCTGGCGGTCAGCACATCGTCGGCCCGCACCTGCAGCCACTCGTCATCCACTAGCAGCCGCCGCGCCAATATCTCCCACCTCTTAATCTCCGCCATTAAACTCCTTCTGCCATTGCACCGTCAGGGGGATGCCGCGCTCCAGCGGCACTTGGGGGTCGTAGCCGAGCAGCCGCCGCGCCTTGCTGATGTTCGCCACGTAGCGGGTCACTTCGCCCACCAGCGTGGGGCCGAGGTGCATGGTGGGTGTTACCGCCAACGCCTGCCCGATGAGTTCGACAAGGTTGACCAAAGTGTTGCCCTTGCCGTATGCAAGGTTGATGGTTTCGTTCTGCACCCGCCCCTCGGCCAGTGCGACGATGCCGCTGATGATGCCGCTGATGCAATCGTCCACGTAGGTGAAGTCCAGTAGCTTGTCGCGGCCATACACCACCACCGGCTCACCCGCGCGGATTTTCTGGATGAACAGGGGGATGACCCGCTCCATTCGCGCAATGTCGTTGTCGTAGCGGCCATACACGTTGCTGAAGCGGAACACGAGGTAGGGTAGGGCGTAGCAGCGGGCGTAGGAGTAGACGAACGCCTCACCTGCCAGCTTCGAGGCGGAGTAGGGGCTAGCGGCGGTCTGGAAGCTCGCCATCTCCTCGCTGACCTTATCCACCGTGGGGGGCAGGTTGCCATACGTCTCGCGGCTGCTGCCGAACACGATGGGAATGCGGTGGGTGCGGCAATATTCCAGCACGTGGAAGGTCATAGTCACGTTTTCCAATGCCCGATGCGGCTGGCCGACCAACTCATGCACCTTGGCGTGGGCGGCCATATGCACCACCACGTCGGGGCGCGGCCACGCCAGCGCGCCGATACCCTGCTGGTACGATGCGCTGGGCTGGGTCAAATCCTGCACCACATACTCGAAGGTATCCGTCCACGTGTTCGCTCGCTTGTCCACCCCGAACACCTCGTGCCCAGCCGCCTGCAAGCGTAGCGCAAGGTTGGTGCCTATCTGTCCGCTGGAGCCGGTGATTAGTACGCGCAAATTAATTCTCCATGTTGCGTCTTCCTCCCCTCCCATCGGGAGGGGGTGGGGGTGGGTGCGAGTCGCGCCGTACTCCCACCCCGACCCCTCCCGGCGGGAGGGGAGTATCGCTCTACCTTAGCGTGGTGTAGACCGGCAGGGGGTCGTCCGCGCTGGCGATAAGGGGGAGGGCGTAGGCGACGAACGCGGGCGTGACCCCGTTGCCCGCCGTGTTGATGTACTCATCGGGCATAGTGCGCTCCTGCGCGGCAATGTTGGCAAGGTCGGTCAGGCCGGTGCTGCAAGCGTATGCTGCGCCCGACTCGCGCCTTAGCGTGACCATCTGCCCGCGTGCGCCGCCCACCGCCGCTTGCACCGCCGCCCCCCCCGCCATCTCCGCCTCAGCAAGGTCGCGCAGGCTGGCATAGGCCATGCCGGTCTTCTGGGCCGAGCCGGGGGTATCGAAGCGGGTGCGTAGCCCCAGCTTGCTCTCCACCATGCTCTTCAGGTAGCCGCCCAGCCCCTCGACGTAGGTGTGACCGAAGGCATCGGTGAAGCTCGGCCCGCCCGCCCCGATGTGCTGCCCTGCCGCATCGCGCACCGTCTCGGCCACCACCGCGACCACGTAGCCATTATCCCGCACGCCGCCCGCGACATCGGCAAGGAAGGCCTCCGCGCTGAAGGCTCGCTCCGGCAGGTAAATCAGGTGAGGGCCGCGCCGCGCATCGGGCCGCGCCAACCCCGCCGCCCCTGCCAGCCACCCGCTGTTCCGCCCCTTGACGATGAGCAGGCGCACCGGCTCGACCGTCCGCATCGCCCACGCATCCATGTCCAAATCTTGGGCCAATATCGCAAGCTGCCGCGCCGCGCTGCCGTAGCCGGGGCAATGGTCGGTGATGGGCAGGTCGTTGTCAATCGTCTTCGGCACGCTGATGACCCGTAGGTCGTAGCCCGCCCCGTCGGCCAGTTGCTGCACATGATGGGCGGTGGCCGCGGAGTCGTTGCCACCGATGTAGAAGAAATAGCGCACCTTCGCATCTATCAGCCGCGCCAGCACTGCTTGCTCGTCCTCCGCCCCCACTTTATAGCGACAAGAGCCGAGCGCGGGGCCGGGGGTGCGACGTAGCCCATCCAAAGTGGCGGGCGGCACGGTGGCAAAGTCCAGCCAGCCCCCCTCCACCTTGCCCAGCACCCCCATGATGCCGTGCCACGCGCCATACACGCGGCCAATCGCGGGGCTAGCCATGGCGGCCTGCACCACACCCACCAAGCTGCGGTTAATCGCGCAAGTGCCGCCCCCCGATTGGGCGACCAGCGCATTGCCCTCACTGTTCAATTCGCATCCTCCCCCATATTCGTTGGGTTAAGTTTAGCACGAAGCGAGGGGCAGCGTCAACAGGTTGACATCCCCGCGCCCTAGATGCGATAATTGAAGCGCATATCATCCCATCACCAGAACAGGAGCTACGCCCAAATTGTCCTATTACCGCGACCTCAAGAGCAAGATAGAGAACCGTACCGCCCGCGTCGCGGTCATTGGCCTCGGCTATGTAGGGCTGCCCCTCGCAGTGGAGTTCGCCCGCAGCGGCTTCCACGTGGTGGGGGTGGACCTGAGCGCGAGCAAGGTGGCAGCGGTGAACGGGGGGCAGAGCTATATCGGCGATGTGCCCAGCGAAACCCTCGCCGCACTGGTGAAGGAGGGGCGACTGGCCGCCAGCAGCGACTACGCCGCCATCCGCGATGCCGACACCATCAGCATCTGCGTGCCCACCCCCCTGAACCAGACCCGCGACCCCGACCTCAGCTACGTGGTCAGCGCGGCGGAGGGGATTGCCGCCAACTTCGCCCCCGGCAAGCTGGTGGTGCTGGAAAGTACCACCTACCCCGGCACCACTGATGAGATTATCCTGCCCCGCCTCGCCGCGTTGGGCTATCACGTGGGTGAGGACTTCTTCCTTGCCACCTCGCCGGAGCGGGTAGACCCCGCCAACACCAGCTATAACACGCGCACCATCCCCAAAGTGATAGGTGGCGCGACCCCCGCCTGCACTGAACTGGCCCAAGCCTTGTACGCCAGCGCAGTGGATA
>JBBSEE010000408.1:0-3569 GCA_038239995.1 Chloroflexia bacterium
TCGCCCGGATTATGTTTTTTATTGGCGGTTTTTTAATTGCTGCGACGCCCCCCCCCCCCCCCAGCTGGCGGGGCGGGGGGTGGGAGTGAGCGGCGCGATACACGCTTGCCCCTGCCCCTCCCGATGGGGGAGACCGCTTCCGCACGCACCCACCCCCTTACCCCTCCCGATGGGGGGGGAGATTACTTCCGCCGAGAGGATACCCATTCATGACCATGATGCGCGTGTTGACCCCCAAAGGGGTGCTGGAGGGGGAAGCGGTCAAGCCGTTCTTTCAGGCCAAGAACAACACCGACCCATTCTGGTTCGATATTGTCAGTCCCAGTGAGGATGACGTGCGCTGGCTAGGGGAGTCCTTTGGCTTTCATCCCCTTACTTTGGAAGACCTGTTGGGGGTGAACAATCGGCCCAAGCTGGAGGAATATGGCGATTACCTATTCATGGTGGTGCGCGAACTAATCGTGGAGCAGCAGAGCGTGCGCGACCAACGCTGGGTTAGCCAGCAAGGGCAGCGCGATGTGCCGGTGCCGGGGCTGAAGGCGACGGAGTTGCATATGTATCTGTCGGAGCGATTCCTTGTCACCGTGCGCGACGAACAGCAGTGCGCGGTGGACTCGGTGTGGCGCAAAGTGACCGCCAACGCGCATCCGCCGCAGGCGAACCCCAGCCAAAACAAGGGGATAACTCGTACCCTACCCCCTGCCCCTGCCGACCCCCGCGATGACCAACCCGATGATGATGACACTGACCCCGACACCAGCGCGGCGGACTTCGCGACCAACAATCGGGCGAGTGAACATCTGGCCGAGCCGGAGGTCAAGGGCAGCTTTACCGCCCAACCGCGCCAGAGCGCGGTCGCCAAGCGGCTGCCTGCTGTCGCCACCCTCACCGCCGCGCCCAGCAATGGAGCGCAACCCAAACGTTCCAGCCGCGAGAACCCCTATGAGCCGCAACTCAGTGCTACCAACCCCTTCGCCCACGGCCTCGATTTCCTTGTCTACAACATCCTCGACGATGTGGTGGACTCCTACTTCGATGCGCTGGAGGCGGTGGAGGATGAGATAGACGCGCTGGAAGACCAAGTGGTGGAGCGGCCTCATCGTGGCATCCTCGAAAGCATCTTCATGCTGAAGAGCAACCTGATGATATTGCGGAAGCAGACCACCCCGATGCGCGAGGCGGTCAACAACCTCATCACCCATAACTATTCGTTCATCCATGAGGATAACCTGATTTACTTCCGCGATGTCTACAGCCTGCTGGTCGCCGTCTACGAAATTGTGGATACCGAGCGCGACAACGCGGTCAGCGTGCTGGATGCTTACCTCAGCAGCGTGAACAACAACCTCAGCGTGATTATGAAGCGGCTAACCGGCATATCGGTGCTGTTCCTGCCCATCACCGCGATTACTGGCTTCGCGGGGATGAACCTCCACAGCCTGCCCAACGAGGCCAATTGGTACAATCAGATAATCTATCTGCTGCTCATCATCATCCCGTTTGGGATGTACTACTGGTTCAGGAAGAATGATTGGCTCTAGGGATTTTAGATTTTAGATTTTGGATTGCAGACCCACCCCCAGCCCCTCCCGATGGGGGGGAGTTGGCCCACCCCCCGCCCCTCCCGATGGGAGGGGCGAGCTAGACTCTCACTTGAACTGGCTCATCACCTGCTCGGCGAACTGCTGCACTGGCTCTAGGCGATAGGCATCGAGCAGCCAGATGACGATGTACTGCGCTCCCGCTTCGACGATGCGCTGTAGTCCCTCGGCGATGTATTCCGCGCTACCCACCAGACTGTTGCGGCGATAATCCTCTAGGCTGGTCTGGCCGCGCACCAGCTTGGTGTGGGCATCGGCCTCGGCATCGTTGTTGGCAAAGCCGACGAACACCTCGGCGGTACGCAGTATCTCATCATAGTTGCGGCCCACCGCCTCGCAATGCTGGCGTAGCACCGCAAACTTATGGGCGTACACTTGGGGGTCAACCCCGCCGATGTTGCAGGCATCGCCATACTTCGCCACCAGCTTGAGCGTAACCTGCTCCCCGCCCCCGCCGATGAGTAGGGGGATGTGTGGCTGTTGCACTCCCTTCGGCTCGTTGATTGCCCCCTTCAGATGGTAGTATTCGCCCGCAAACTCGGCCCGCTCTTGCTCCCACATCGCTCGAACCACCTGTACCGATTCGCTGAGGCGGCGCATCCGCTCACGGGTATCGGGGTAGCCGTAGCCGTAGGCGGTGTACTCATGCTCGTACCAGCCTGCGCCGAGGCCGAGTATCAGCCGCCCATGACTCATCACGTCAACGGTAGAGGCCATCTTTGCTAGTAGGGCGGGGTTGCGGTAGCCGTTGCACGTGACCATCTGGCCGATACGCACCGTGCTGGTGTCGCGGGACAGGGCAGCGGTACTGGTCCAGCACTCGAACACCGCCTCAATCTCTGGGGTGGGCACAGAGTGGAAGTGGTCATAGAGCCACACCGAATCGTACCCCCGCCGCTCCGCCTCTTGGGCCACGCGGGTCATGGTCTCGTATTTCTCCACCGCGCCTTTGACCTCGACCAAATCCATCTTCCAGCCCTGCGGCACGATGATACCCATCTTGATTTCCATGCTAAATCCCCCTCTCGAATATCTAGGTCGGCGGCGGGCTGGTTCAGGCTATCTACATTGACGGACAGATAGTACAGCCCCAGCAAGGCCAACGTTTGGATGATACGCACGTAGTTGCGGTCGGTTTGAGCCACGAGTACCAGTTGCAGGAAGGGCAGCAGCGTGACCCAGACCGCGAGGCCGAGGCGCAAGGTGCGCCCCAACCCCGCCTTGCCCGGCAACATTACCCACAAGTAGGCGGCGGGCAGCAGCAGCAGCACCTCATCGTAGCCGATGGTGTAGGGTGTGACTAGCAGGGTCACGATGATGGTGAGCGGCAGAACTGCGCTGGTATCCCGCGCTCTCATCGCCCGCCGTAGGGGCTGCCACAGCAAAGCGAGGGTGAGCAGCGACAGCCCACTGCCAACCACCACCCACCAATCGCCCACCAGCGGGTGGGTTAGCTGCCATGCTGCCCCCCACCACGAAGATGAGGCCGGTATCAAGCGGGTGGATTGCCGTTGCTCCACGAAACTAACCCGCAGCCAGTCGCCCAGTGAGCTAGGGGCGAACCATAGGGGGGCAAAGTACAATTCCGCTACCGTCACTAGCAGGACGAATAGCTTGTACCACTGCCTGTTTGCCAGCCAACCCAGCAAGATGACTGCCATCGCCAACCCCGCCAGTTGCGGCTTCATCGTGGTCAACGCGAGGGCGAATGCGCCCACCCAGCCCGCGCGGTCGGCGAGGGCAAAAACTACCGCCAGCAGGAAGAAGACGAGGATAGAGTGCTGGCCGATGAACAGATGCAGCAGGGTGGGGAGGAATAGCAGCGCCGCTAGCCCGAACCCGGTCAGGGTCGCGGCCCAGAGCAACGGCGGTGGCTGCCAACTCAGCCGTCGCCGCGCCGCTGCTAGCGCGATGTACAGCCCCGCCAGCAGCAGCAACCCACAGAGCAGCGTCCATATCACCAGCGCA
>JBBSEE010000409.1:0-3523 GCA_038239995.1 Chloroflexia bacterium
CAGTTCGGTTTCCCGCTGAGTGAGCAGTTCAGCGAAGTCAGCACCGACGGCAAGAGCTACAACGTGCAATACTTCGAGCGGCAACGCTTCGAGTACCACCCCGAAGTGAGCGACCCCAAGTTCAAGGTGCTACTCGGCCTGCTCGGTGTGCAGCAGTACAAGCAGCAGGTAGAGGTAGCCCAAGTAGTCACCCCCGACGGGTCCAACAATGCCGACACCATCACCATCGGGATGAGCCAAGAGCCGGACACCCTGTTCAGCCCCAACACCTCGGCAGCGGTTAGTGCCAATGTGCTGGCCGCAATTGAGGATACGCTGGTGGGCATTGACGACAAGGCCCAACTGTATGGCGACCTCGCCGCCTTCGTCCCCACCCTCGACAACGGTGCCGCCCAGTTCATCGGCGCGGACGGCCCCGACCAGTATCTGCAAGTCAAGTGGAAGCTGAAGCATGGGGTGAAGTGGGCGGATGGCGTAGAGTTCACCTCTGCCGACGTAGTCTACGGCTGGAAGAGCATCTTCGAGAACCCCAACGTGCAAGTGGTCACCCGCGATACCGCCGACCAACTCAGCGATGTGGTCGCCATAGACAAGTACACGGTAGTCGCCAAGTTCCTCAGTGAGAACCAAGCCAAGACCCTGTACAAGAAGGATGCCAGCCGCTACGGTGTTTACGCCAGCCAGAGCGGTCCGGTGGTCACGCCCCTGTTCGCCACTTCCGCCTTCGTCTACCCCGAACACGCCTACGGCAAGCTGGATGCCACCAAGCTACAGGATAGCCAGTACGGCACCAAGCCGCTCGGCACTGGCCCTTACCGGGTACGCGAACGCATCGCGGGCCAAGCAGTGATACTGGAGCGCAACGACAACTACAACGTCTTCCCCAACAAGCCCGCCTTCAAGACGGTGGTGTTCAAGATTATCGAGGACACCAACCAGCTACTCGCCCAGTTGCAGACCGGCCAGATTGATGTGGGCACCTCCGACGCACTGGCCCTCACCCAAATCCCCCAACTCGACACCATCGCCCAAGCGGGCAAGGTCAAGCCTTACTATCTGCCCGCCACCACGTGGGAACACATTGACTTCAACCTCAGTAATCCCCTGTTCAAGGACAAGCGGGTGCGCCAAGCCTTCGCTTACGCCATCAACCGCCAAGCGATTGTGGACAAGGTGCTATTCGGCAAGACGGTGGTCGCCCACACGTGGATTACCCCCAACATCACCCAATACTTCGCCAGTGACGTGAAGAAGTACGAATACGCCCCCGACAAGGCCAAGCAACTGCTAGCCGACGCGGGTTACACCGCCGGTTCGGATGGTATCCTCACCGGCCCCGGCGGCAAGATGAGCTTCGACTACAACACCACGGCGGGTAACGCCTATCGCCAAGCGGTGACGCAGCTAGTCGCGGCTGACCTGAAGGCGGTCGGGGTTGATGCCAAGCTAGCCTACATCCCCGGCAAGCAATACTTCGCGCCGGACGGCCCGCTCACCCGCCGCACCTTCGCCTTCGCGGAATACGGCTGGATTAGCAGCCCCGACCCCGGCGGTCTCGGCCTGTACAGCACCAGCGGTATCCCCACCGAGGCCAATGGCTACGTCGGCCAGAACAACCCCGGCTGGAGCAACCCGGAGAATGACAAGCTGCTCGCTCAAGCGAATAACGACAAGATTATCGCCCTCGACCCGGCCAAGCGTCGCGTTGCTTACGTCGCCGAGCAGAAGATCTTCGCCGAGGAGCTACCCACCCTACCCCTACACGTCCGCCTCGAAATCAGCGCGGTGCCTGCGGGCCTGAAGAACTACAAGCCGACCGGCTCCAGCGTCCCGCTGACATGGAACATTCAAGAGTGGCGGCTATCCCGCTAATCGCACCCTACGCCGCATTGCCGCAAGGCGGTGAGCGTAACCACGCGGCCCTATCCTCGTGAGGAGGATAGGGCCTTTGATATGCTGCAGTCGCGGTAGGGGTGGGCGATGGCCCGCCCTGCTGATTTTTCAAAACCCCCACCATTTTTGAACCGTTATTGAAAGCCGATTGTATTAAAGAGTAAGCCTGGTATGTACCCAACCGCGGAGTTCGGCAGCGATGCCTTGTTCGCCACCCCTTCGGCAAAACTTGAATATTTTGCGGGAGTGTGGTAATATCTGGCTCAACGGCTGAACCATTTAATTTCATCAGGCTTGATGCCGCCATCACTGGCGGGAGAGGGGGTGGTAAAAGCCCTGCCCCAATCGGCCTAAAACGCCGCCCCACAAGTCGCGCAACCGCGCTGCTAGTGGGGTGACACCCCAAATCCAGCCCCGCCCGCGTCCCGCTCTCGGCAGGAGTGGCCCGCCCGCGTGGCCCATCTAGGGGCAGCAGCGATGAGTTGAACGGTCAGCCCGCCCAAACGTGGGCACAGAGAGGTTAGAGTTACCTTTACATTTCGAGGAGGATAGAATGCCCAATACCCTGAAGCATTTCTTTCGCGTCACCGCGCTGGTGGTAGTAGCCCTCATGTTGAGCATGACGGCAATGCCTGCGCTGCACACCGCCGCGCAAGGGGGCAGCAACATGAACGGCCATGCCATATCTGCCGACTTTGCTGCTTACTGGAACGCACATGGCGGTCTTGCCATCAACGGTCTGCCGATTACCGATGAGAAGCAAGAAGTCAGCCTTACCAACGGCAAGAGTTACGCCACTCAGTGGTTCGAGCGGGCCCGCTACGAGCGTCACCCAGAGAACACCGACCCCAAGTTCCAAGTTCTGCTCGGTCTGCTCGGCACCAATCAGGCGGAAGGTCGCAGCTTCGATGTGGCGACCAACCAGACCAGCAGCGCGGATTACACCTACTTCGCGGAGACCAAGCACAGCCTGTCCAACACCCCCGGCCCCTTCAAGACTTACTGGGAGGGCAATGGCGGGTTGGCACAGTTCGGTTTCCCGCTGAGTGAGCAGTTCAGCGAAGTCAGCACCGACGGCAAGACCTACGGCGTGCAATACTTCGAGCGGCAACGGTTCGAGTACCACCCCGAAGTGAGCGACCCCAAGTTCAAGGTGCTGCTCGGCCTGCTCGGGGTGCAGCAGTACAAGCAGCAGTACGTGGCCCAGCCGGTCATCCCGGGTGCAATGGGCAATGCCGACACCATCACCATCGGGATGAGCCAAGAGCCGGACACCCTGTTCAGCCCCAACGCCTCGGCGGCGGTTAGCACCAACGTGCTGATAGCCATCGAGAACGCCCTCATCGCCTACGATGACAAGTCCCTGCTGTTCCCCGACCTCGCCGTGTTCGTGCCTAGCCTCGACAACGGCGCCGCCCAGTTCGTCGGCGCGGATGGCCCCGACCAGTACCTGCAAGTCAAGTGGAAGCTCCGCCAAGGCGTGAAGTGGGCGGACGGCGTGGAGTTCACCTCTGCCGACGTAGTCTACGGCTGGAAGAGCATCTTCGAGAACCCCAACGTGCAGGTGGTGGACCGCAGCGCGGCGGACAAGCTCAATGATGTGGTCGCGGTGGACAAGTACACCGTGGTC
>JBBSEE010000410.1:0-3521 GCA_038239995.1 Chloroflexia bacterium
ACCTGCTGGTCGGCGTTGGTGTAGTTGTGGATAATCGCGCCGGGGTTGGCGGTGTCGCCCTGCAACAGGAAGCGGGGCAGCACTGGGCGCACCAGCAGCGGCTTGGTCACGAGCGTCTCGGTGACGCTCTCGCCCACGCGCGTATCATTGGTCACCGCCTTCGCCGACACCCGCCATGTGGTCAGGTTGTCGGGCAGGGGTACGGACACGGTGGCGGTACCGTCCGCGCCGGTGGTGACGCTGCCCTTCCAGAAGGCGGTGTCGCGTAGGTCGGTACGCACCGCCAACGCCCCCGCCACCCCGCCGCCGCCGCCCTTCGCCCCGCCACCCGCTTGGGGGATGGCTTGGGCGTTACCGGCGTAGCGGTCATAGGCGGTGTTCTGGGCGCGGAGGACGGCTAGCGAACTGGCGGTGCGTATCCCCAGCCCGCGCGTGCCGTAGAAGGCATCGAGCAACTGGCCGCTGTTGTCCGCTACCAGCGCGAAGATAGCCTTGTCCACGAGTGCCAGCGACAGGTCGGCCTGTGCGGGCTGGCCGGTTGCGTCGGTGGCCTTGATGGTGAAGGTGGCGGTATCGCGCGGGGCATATTGCGTCTTGTTCGGCGTGAGGGTGATGGTCAGTTGCTTCGGTTTGGTGTCCACTTTCAGTTCGACGTAGCCGAGGCGGAAGCTGGGCGCGTCTGCGCCGTCGGCTAGTGAGTTGACCAGCACCAGCGAGGCGAAGATGTTGGGGATGGCGGTCTGGTCAATCGGCACCTCCAGCACCGCGCTGTTGCCCTTGATGGACAGCACCTTGACGCTGCGGATGCCCGCCCGCTCGGTGGTGAGCAGAGCGGTCGCGCTGGTATAGGGGGATGTTACCAGTATCTTGGCGGTGTCGCCCACCGCGTACAGCTTCTTGTCGCTGATGAGGTCAACGCGGTTGGAGTTGTCCCGCTTCCAACTGGCTTCGCCACCGCCGGGCGGGGCGACGTAGACGTAGGTGCTGCTGGTAATCTGGTTGCCCGCGCTGTCGCTGGCCTCGGCCTTGATCACGTACTCGCCGCCCGTACTGACCGTAAACTGCGCGGCGGTGGGGTTGGCAGCGGTGACGATGCTCTTCTGGTCCACTTGGGTGTCCACCGGCTTGTACACGTACTGGGTCGCGCCATTCTCATCCTTGTCGGTGGTGTTCTGCCAAGTGCGCGAGTAGAGGGTGAGCTTGACCGCTTGGTTGCCCACGACCTTGCCTTCGGGGCTGACCGTGACCACGCTGATGCTGAACGGCTGGGTCGCCTCGGCCACGTAGACGTTGGGGCGGAGGCCGACGTAGAACTGGCCCTTGTGGACGATGACGGTGGTGCTGTTGGCGACCTCTTGGTTGCTGGAGTCGGTGACCGCCGCTTCGAGGGTGTACTGCTGGCTGACCGGAACTTGGCTGAGGTCGGCTTTAGTTTCGATGTGTACCTGCCCGTTCGCATCGGTGGTAAGTTGCCGCTCTTGCTTTTGCGCCGCCGCGTTGGCCTTGTTGCGGTTGTAGAGTTGCTCATAATCGTAGAAGTCGTAATCCTCGCCAGTGGTAGGGTCGGCCCACGTGAAGAAGTAGTCGGCGGTGAGGACGCGGGCGGTGAGCTTGGCGTTCTTCACCGCGCCGCCAAAGTAGTAGCTGGCGGTGGCGGTGGTCTTAATCGTCTCGCCGTTGATGTAGCTATCCTTGTCGGTCTTCACCTCCACCTGATACTCCGGCTTGCGGTACTCCTGCACATTGAAGCTATAGTAATAGTTGCTATCGCGCATGGTGGACAGCACTTGGTTGGGGTCGTGGAGCGCGAGGGTCATCTGGTAGCCACCCAACGCCGCCGCCTTGTCGAGGGTGAATTGGCCGTCGAAGCTGCCGCCCCCGCCTAGCGGCACGGTCTGGCTATACACGTCGTTGTTGCCATCGTTGATAGTGAGGTCGGCGGTGACGTTGCTGGGCAGGGTGTACTCGCCGTCCTTGTCGCCGCGCACGATGCCCTTGAAGTAGACGGTCTGGCCGGGGCGATAGATGGGCCGCTCGGTGTAGAGGTAGACGTTGTAGGGGCTGGTAGTATAGTTGGCGACATTTTCGCGGTCGGTGGCCCAGCGATAGAAGGTGAAATTGCTGGCTTCGATGCCATTGCTCCAGTTCG
Organism: Chloroflexia bacterium; assembly: GCA_038239995.1. Taxonomy (GTDB): domain Bacteria; phylum Chloroflexota; class Chloroflexia; order QHBQ01; family QHBQ01; genus QHBQ01. Next base: position 2,150 of record JBBSEE010000410.1, read on the forward strand.
AGCTTACCACGGCACTGTCCGCCCCCCCCTCGGAGAAGGCGTATAGCCGATAGGTGTTCACATCGGTGATGAACTTGGTGCGATACAGGCCGTCGCCATCGGTCTGGCCCTGCGCTACCACATCGAAGCCGCCGTTGTTGTTGCCCTGATAGAGGGCAATGGGCAGATTGGCGGTGGGCTTGCCGCTATTCTGGTCTACCGCCCACACCAACGCCTCGCTATCCGACTGCTTCATGGTCAGCGCATTGTTGCCCACCACCAGCAGCAGGCCCGCCTCATCGCCCTGCGTCGCGTCGGACTTGACGAGGTACTTGCCCCTATCCAATTCGACCACTACCGCGTAGAAGCCGGGTGGCAGGCGGTCGGCCTTGCCATCGAGGCTGAGGCTGAGTTTGGTGACGCTGGGCTGGTCTTGCTTGACGTTGAGTTGCTGCTGCCACTTGCGGGTCGCCTTGCTGGGGTCGAGCAGATAAGGGCCGCTGTCGCCCTTGGTGGGGTGAATGCTGACCCCATAGCGGTCTAGTGCGGTACGGAAGGAAGGGCCATCCAGCTTCCACAGGTAATAGTTCAATTGCTTGCCGTTGACGCTGCCGATGTACAGGTTGGTGGGCTGATAGGCGTTGAAAGTGGCGGTATTGTTCGCGCCGAGGATGTCCACGTTGGGGGCGGCGGGCGGGGTGGTCGCCGCGTAGGTGTAGGGCGTGGGCAACTTCTGCCCGGCCACATCCACGATGTCGCCGAACAGGGTCACGGTATATTTGGTGGAGGGCAGCAGCGAGGCGTAGATGTTGAAGTTGTTGCTGCTGCCACTGTACGTGGCGTTGGTGCTGCTGTAGGGCAGAGCCGGTTCGACCTTCCAATTCGCCTTGATGCTGTCCAACTTAACCGGATTGTTGAACACGATGTTGATGCTATCCGCCCCGATGTCGGTGGAGGCCACCTTGAGCGGGCCAAAGCTGGTGAACGTCCAACTGAACTCACTCTCCAGCCCGATGCTGCCGCCGCGAGGCTTCGCCCCCGTCCCCACCGTCGCCTTGAACTGGGTGTCGAGCGCAAACGGGGAGGCAGGGGTGAAGGTCATCACCTCGGCTACCCCCACTCCCGGCCCCCACGCAAACTTGCCGCTCACTGCTTGGGCGAGGGGGGCGGCGAGGCGTTGTCCGCCCGTGTTGCCCTCCGGCTTGCCCACCGCTTCGATGTGGAAGGCGGCCTCGGTACTGGGATGGTCCATGGGTTGGTTGAAGGTGACTATAATCGGCGCATCGGCGGTGACTGGGCCGGTGTAGCCGCTACCGGGGCCGCCGATGCCGTTGTAATCGTAGCTGGTTTCGCCATAGTACGAAGCGTCCATCCCATCCAGCGACTTGTCCGA
>JBBSEE010000411.1:0-3515 GCA_038239995.1 Chloroflexia bacterium
AAATCGTAGGCCGCTTTCCCGACCCCGTGCCTAAGCCCCAAAACGACCTCGAAGCGATTGCCTACCTGTTCGCCCTCACCATCGTGCCGGGCATCTGCGAGGAGTTGCTCAATCGCGGGGTGTTGCAGCGTGCTTTCAGCGGGTCGGGGATGTGGCGCACGGTCATCTACGTGGGCATCTTCTTCGCGGTGTTTCACCTTGCTGCCTACCCCATTCTGTTCACCTTCATGCTGGGGATGGTGCTGTCCTACATCGTGTTCCAAACTGGCAGCATCTACAACTCGATGCTCTGCCACACTATCTTCAACTCAGTGACCGCGGTGCTAATCTTGCTCGACTACTTCAATATCCTCAAGGTAAATGAAGACCTCAGTTGGCTGCTGCCGCTGGCGATAGTGACCACCCCGCTGCTGCTGGGGGTGCTGTTCTACATCGGCAAGCTGACCAGCAAGCAGGCGGGGACTAAGGCGATTGCGCTGAAGGCGGGGGAGACCAGCGTGGTGCGGGGGCGGTTCATCTTCGCTGAAGCGGCGGTGCTGACTGTGATTGGCGCGGTGTTCATCCTGATGGTGATAGTGGAACTAGGCACTCGCTACATCTGCGCCCACCCCCAACTGGCCCAAACCTACCCCAGCCTGAAGCAGGTCATTGACATCTGCCCCAAATGAGCGGGCGTGAGCGAGTGGTAGATGCGGCGGCAGGCGGCCTCGGCCTTGCGTTGCGGGGCTGGGGGCGGGGCAAGCTGCCTGCCCACCCCTCCCGCGTGCTGCTGCTCAAGCCCTGCTGCATCGGCGATGTGCTGTTTGCCACCCCGCTGTTGGCCGCGCTAAGTGAGGCGTGGCCGGAGGCGCGGATTGGCTGGCTGGTGGGGGCGCACGCGCGGGCGGCTTTGTTGGGCAATCCCCGCCTCCACGCCCTGCTCGATGCGGGCAAGTTGGGGGCGGGGCACTATCCTATGGGGGCGATGCTGGGGATGGCGGTGCGGCTACGGCGCAAGCGGTTCGCCGCCGCCTTCATCCCCGACCGCTCCCCCGCGCTGGCGATGCTGGCCCTGCTGGCGGGCATCCCCTACCGCGCCGGGCTGGACAGCCGGGGGCGCGGCCTCGGCCTCAGCGCGGCGGCAAGGGTGGACGACCGCCACGAGGCGCGGCACGAGGTGGACATCTACCTCGATGTGGCCTGCGCCGCCGGTCTGCCTATCCCCAATTCGCCGCATATGGAGTATCACACTACCCCAGCGGCAGTAGCGGCAGTAGACGCGGTGCTAGCCACCCTACCGCTACGCCCTGCCCACGACATCATCACCATCCACCCCAGCGGAGGGGTCAACCCCGGTGCAGCTATGCCCAGCAAGCGGTGGCCGCTCGACCGCTTCGCCCAGCTAGCCGCCCGCCTGAGCGAACTGGCCGACATCCTCGTGCTGGGTGGGGTTGGCGACGATGACCGCCAGCTTGCCGCCGCCCTTGCCGCCGACCATCCCCGTATCCACAACCTCGCGGGGCAACTCGACCTGCCTGCCACCGGCGCACTGCTGCAACGCGCCACCCTACACCTCGGCAACGACACCGGCGTGTCGCATCTCGCGGTGGCCTGCGGCTGCCGCACTGTCGCCATCTTCGGCCCTACCAGCACCCTCCGCTACGGGCTGTACGGCCCGCCCGCACAGGTGCGTAGCCTCTACCCCCCCGGCCACCCCGACGGCGGTGGGGACATCACGGACGTGTCGCTCGAACAAGTTTGGAATGCAGTTTTGAGTTTTGAGTTTTGAGTTATATGAGCAATCGCGTTCGTTACATCCTATTGTGGCTGATTAGCCTGCTGACCACACCATATCGCTGGTGGCTAGGGCGACGGCTGGCGGGCGGGGAGGTGCGGGGGGTGCTGGTGATACGCCCTGACCACCTCGGTGATATGCTATTCGCCTCGCCCGCGCTGCGGCGGCTACGGGCGGGATTGCCCGCCGCGCACATCACCCTCGCGGTGGGGGGGTGGAGCGCGGCGGTGGCCGAGCGTTACGCCGACCAGTTCGACGCGCTGCTGACTATCCCCTTCCCCGGCTTCACCCGCGCAGCCAAAGGGGGGATGTTCGCCCCCTATCGCACCTCGTGGCGAGTCGCGCGACAGTTGCGCCGCTGGCAAAGGGAGCAGGGGCGGTGCGACCTCGCCATCAACCTGCGCTTCGACTTCTGGTGGGGCGGGCTGCTCTGCCTCCTCGCCGGTATCCCCCTGCTCGGCTACGATACCCCCCTGCTACGCCTGTTTGCCACGCGCACCTTGCCTTACCAGCACGGCAGGCACGAGGTGGAGCAGAACCTTGCCCTTGTGGATTACGTTACATCTAGGTGGGGGCAACCGCGCGACACCAACCCCGACCCCTATTTCCCGCTGCGCGATGAGGAGCGGGCATGGGCAGCGGCGTGGCTACGGCAACCGGGGGGGGCGGGTACGGCGCGGCTCGTGGTCATCCACCCCGGCGCGGGCGACCCCGCCAAGCAGTGGCCGCCCGACCGCTGGGCAGCAATGGCATTGTTCTTGCTAAAGGAAACAAATTACAGGCTGCTCCTTACCGGCAGCAAAGCGGAGGGGCAACTTTGTGCCTCAATCGTGCAGGCGCAACCGGATGAGGTGCAGGCACGGATCATAGATGCGGCAGGCCAGACCGACCTCGGCCAACTCGCCTCCTTGCTGGCGCGGGCCGATTTGGTGATGGGGGTGGATAGCGGGCCGCTGCACCTTGCTTCCACGCTAGGCCGCCCCACCCTACGTTTGTTCGGCCCCAGCGACGCGCGGATATGGGGGCCATGGCCGCCTAACTCCCCCCAACATCGGGTTATCAGTGCCGCTCACATCGAAGATATAAGCGTGATACAGGTAGAAGAAGCGGCAAGGGCCATGCTAGCCGCAATATAGCAGATTGGCACGCTCCTTGCATACGTTGGTAGAGAAAGCCTACAGGGCTACTTTTATGGAGACTAAGCACGTGACGGTTCTAATTGTAGACGACGACCCCAACATCCGCGAACTATGTGCCGATGTGCTGACCGATGAGGGCTATGATGTCACCACCGCCAGCAATGGGCAAGAGGCATTGCAGCGGATTGAGAAGAACGGTATCAGCGTGGCGTTGGTGGATATGATGATGCCAGTGATGGATGGGCTGCAACTCTGCCGCATCTTGCGTTCGCAGGAGCGCACCCGCAACCTGCCGATTATCATCATGTCGGCGGCGACTAACCTTGCGCGGCGCATCGGCGACCAACTCGCCGACGGGGTGCTGGTCAAGCCGTTCGAGATTGACAAGCTCATCTCCTGCGTCGCGGAACTAACGGCCACCGCCTGATAGTAAATCGGCGTGGTAAAGCGAATCAGCGTTGAACGAACAAGCGGGGGTCTGGGGGGGTTGACCCCCAGAGGCTGAAGTGCCAGTATGCTGGTGGCTAGCTCTCCCCCAGCACCCACCTAGATGCGATTAGCAGCAAACAGGGCCAGCAGCCGGGGGGGCACCCCCCCCCCCC
>JBBSEE010000412.1:0-3504 GCA_038239995.1 Chloroflexia bacterium
ATGGGTGATGAGTTGGTCGGCACTCACCTACCTGCTGCTTATCCTTATCGCCCTCGACCTACTGCTCATTTACTTCAGCGACAGGTTGCCGCTGCTGGGCCGCTCCCGCGTCATCGCCACGCCGAGCGGCCTGCGCGGGCAGCTACTGTATGGGCGACGGCCACTCGCACGTTACTTCATGGCGCGGGGCTGGCGCAGGCTACGCATCTTCTGGCCGCGCCGTCTCCGCATCGCGTGGCAGGACATCGAGCAACTCGCCCTCTACACCAGCGATTACCGTGCTGGGGGGGGGCTAACCTATCGCACCCTCTACTGGGTCAAGGTTTGGACCTATGACAACTTTGGCTACACCCTGCTGGTCACGGAGCAGCAATCGCAAGCCGCCCAGCTAGCCGACCTCATCGCCCGCTACGCCAGATTGGGGCAATGGGCGCAGGCCGACGAGCGCGGGGTCAGCCTGCACAACCCCACGCTCGGCGAACTCGACCCCCTTACCATCCGCACATGGCAGGCCGACCGCCAGCGGATGCAGGTGAAGGGCAGCGACAGCTTCAGCAGCGGCACGCTATGGCGGGTGATTACCCCCACGCAAGGGGAAGGGTTCAGTCTAAGTCGGCGGTGGGTAGTCGCGCCCCTGCTGCTGCTGGCCCTGCTGTTGGCGATACTCAACTATGACCAATTGCTCAGTCACCTACTGTGGTCGCCGCCGGGGGGCATCAACGTAGACCACGCATGGGTCAGCCAGTACCACGATGCGGGCAATCGCAACGCCAGCGGCCAAACCCTCATCCCCCCGCTGCACGAGGTGTGGCACTCCAAGCTACCCAGCGGATATGGCATCACCGATATAAGGCTAGCAGGCGGCAAGCTGCTGGTGCTGAACAACTTTAACCTCCTCACCTACGACCCCTACACGGGGGCAGAGACCAACAATATAGACTTGTATGCGGCAACCAGCAGAGATTTGTATAAAATCGGGCGATTCAGCGTCAGCGATGATGGTAACTATGCCTACTTTGTCACCTTGAAGCCTAACATCAACAATCTGTACGACTACAACAGCTACGAACTGTGGGCCTTCGATGTGCGCGGCGGTAAGGCGTTGTGGCACCACCAACTAGCGGGCAGTGCCCAATTCGCCCTCGACCCCACGCGGCATCTCATCGTCGCGGGGGCATTGTATGGCAACCCCGCAAATCAGGCTGAAATGAGCATCACCGCCTTCAACACCGATAGTGGGGTAGTCTTTTGGCAGAGCCAGCCGCTTACCAACTCGGTCGCCGCCGCGATTGCGGTGGGGGGCGATACCGCTTACGTGCAAATCGCGGGCAGTAACAACCAGTGGTATCAAGGGATTGGCAGCGATAACAATGACCCGCAGATGCCGAGTACGTACCAACTTACCGTGGCAGGCGAACTACGGGCGGTGGATATGGGAACAGGCAAAATACGCTGGACTAGCTCTACTCTCAGCTCAGATATTATGCTCGCCAACGACAAGGCCGTATATCTGGTCGGTACTGACTGTATCACGAGCTACACAAGGGCTGGGGAGAAGCAGAGCGGAGCATTTGACTACAATGGCATCAGTGCGGCGATGCTCGGCGACCGGGTGATTGCCACCTGCGAAAGCGGGCTTAAAGTAAGCGACAGCAATCAGATTGCGATGCCCAACATTACTTTCGATAGGAACGACTTCTACCATAAATACAACCTGAATCTTAGCCTTTCAATTGCCAGCGACGGCTTGCTCTGGGTCGAGGGTAGAAGCGACAATATCTTTGGTCAAGACCGCTTGTTCGCCTTCGATGTGCGCGATGGCCGATTGGTATGGCGTTCGCCCCCCTTCGGCAAAAACTACTGGCAGCCCCCCATTATCGGTGAGGGGAAGATGTTCATACTCGATGGCGGCGAGATACACGCCTACACGGGGGCGCGGTGATTTTGGATTTTAGATTTTGGATTTTGGATTGATGATGTTGCGATAAGCGTTACTGCGCTTCAGCAGGGCGTGATAAATCACGCCCCTACATCAGCCCCATCAGTTTATCCTTTTTTCCAATCCGTTGGCCGTAGTCTTGATGGGCGATAATGCGGGGCACGCGGGCGAGCGCAGCCCGCCCCTACCGATTTGGCCGCCTTGCACCCACCCCCATCCGTTTATCCTTTTTTCCAATCCGTTGGCCGTAGTCTCGATGGGCGATAATGCGGGGCACGCTTCTCCCTCACCAAACCTCTCCCGCTGGGAGAGGCTTTATCGTGATGCACTTCAGCCCATTTATTCACCATTCACCATTCACCATTCATCACTCATCACTCATCACTCATCACTTCAGTCTATACCGTATCATCTGCACCCCGGCGGCGGAGGCGATTATCTGGGCGGTGGGGTTGGCCCCGGCGATGGTGGGCGGCTGAGGGTCGGTGGTGAGCAGCCAGAAGTCGTCCTGTCCCGCTGCTTTCATCTGGGCAGTGAAGGCGGCCAACCCCGCCGCCCCATCGGCGAAGTAGAGGCGGCGGCCATTGTATACCCCCGCTACTCGCAGCGGCAGCCACCACACATCGCTGACTATCGGTACATTGGGGGTGAGGCGAGTGGTCTCGCGCACCGTTTGCGTCCACGCCGCGCTGTCCAGCCGCGCCCCGCCAATCGCCACCACCCCGCGCACCTCCAACCCCAGCCCGACAATCAGGCTCAAGAGCAGCACAAGGGCGAGCAAATCGCGCAGCAGCGACCCGCCCACCCGCAACCGTTCGCCCCCCTCGGCACTCAGCCACAAGCGGGGTAGGGCGACGATGACCAGCACGGCGACGAGCGGATAGGCGGGCAGCAAATAGCGTTGCCCCCACTCGAAGCGGCTATCCGGCCCCAGCCCACTGACCACGCTGATAATCAGGGTATGCGCCGCGACATACAGGGCAGTGATGGCGGCGAGGAGGAAGATGGTAGATTGCGCTACTCCTCCCCTTGTAGATAGGGGGGGCGCGTCGCGCGAGTCTCCCACCCCCTGCCCCTCCCGGTGGGAGGGGAGACGAGCCAGCCCCTCCCGGTGGGGGGGGAGTGTTACTCCTTCCCCTTCGGGGGAGGGGGGGATGGGTGGGGGCGAGGGGCGGAGCAGGGTCGCCACTGCCAGCGCGGGGGCGGCCAGCAGGAAACCATGCAACGCCGCGTAATCGTAGCTGTCCAGCAGCACCGCGGCGGCAGTGGTCAGCATCGCGATGAAGCCAAGCAGCAGCAAGCCGTCGCGCCGCCAACCAGAGCGCAGCAGCCCGCCGAGGATGAAGAGGGCAAGGCCGACGAGGAAGGCGTAGCGCAGCAGGGGGGGGATGTGGGGGCCGAGGTCGGGTAGGGCGGTGAGGTCGTCGCGCACCCCCAGCAGGAAGGAGCCGAGGAAGGTGCGTATCCCCCCGGCGGCGATGAACCGCACCGTCAACCCGCCGCTGAAGTAAGGGGTAGCGTGTTCCGGCAATAGGCTGCCCCAAGTGAGCAGGTAGAAGGCCCAG
>JBBSEE010000413.1:0-3499 GCA_038239995.1 Chloroflexia bacterium
CCAACCCCCCGACCAAACCTTGCCCTACCTTGCGCGACTTTGCCATGCTGGTTCACCCCTTGTGCGGCGATATTTGGGGATGACTATAGCAAGCGGTGCGCCACCAGCCGATGCTGACGAACACGATGGCGGGGTGGATGTGGCGGGAAGAATCGCTTATCGGCCTAGCCGCTTTACCGCTTGCGCTGGTGTAAGCACAGTAATGTCATTGCTGTGGAACTTCTTGTCACTGGTAATGATTGCATCGAGGTGGCTGTTTATAGCACATACAATTTGCAAGTTGTCCTCATAATCCCTGCCCGGCAACGACAATGCTTGATACAACTCTCCATAGTCAACTGGGCAGATAAGGAACGCATCCAAACAGAACCTAACGTCGGTAAGGGCTTCTGCTTCAGCTTGCAACGGAGTCAGGTCTGCTTTTTCCAAATCACGTTCGAGCAAATAGAACAGCATGGGCACACTGAAGGCAGCGATGTATATATCAACCGCCCCTTTAAGGCTGGCTTCAACTATCTTGTCTACATCTTGATACTCAGATTGACGATGCAGGAAGTAGGCGACCAGCACATTGACATCAAATAGCACCCGCCTTAGCCGTATCGCTCCAATCGGTGTTCCTCTTGCCATTGCTCGATCTCCGCATCAGTGGGTGGTTGGTTGCTGCGTGGACGAGTATGTACCCGCTCCCTCAGCGCAGCAATGTTGCGTTGGCGTTGAGCAGCACGCGGCGGTAGCGACTCCCGCAATTCTACAATCTCTTGCCGGTCTACTGGTTCTCGTTCCGTTAGCTCAGTCAGCAATTGCTGGGCTAGCATTATCTGTAGCACCTCTGGCAGTTCGCGGGCCGAATCAAGCACTTTGCTGTATCTTCGCATCTCGCTGATGTTTTCTTCTTGCGGCACTAGTCCGCTGGTCACAGGTTCAACTTGCGTTGGCATCTTGCTCGCCTCCTAGTTTCCTACTTACACCGTACACCCATTATATCACCGTTGCGTCGCACCGTCAATCGTGTAGATGAAGTAGAAAAAGGAGCGAACCGTCGTCCGCTCCCTTCCTTGCTGCGCTGGGGTTGGGTTACTTCTTGCCGTTGCCGTTGCCGTCGGCTGGGCCGCTGGCTTTGGGCTTAGGGCTGCTGGCGGCGCGGCGGGCGGTGGCTCCCAGTTCCATGGTAATCTGGGCGGCGTGTTCCACGTTGACGCTGCCGTCGTCGTTCATGGTGTGTAGGTGGGCGGTCTCCTGCTCGGCGGGGAGGCGGGTGATGGTGGCAACCCCATCGCCGTCGCGCAAGTCCATCACCTGCACGCCCTGACTGTCCCGCCCATAGTGGTTGACACTCTCGGCGAACATCCGGATTACGATGCCGCTGTTGCTGATGACCACGAGGTCGTCGTCATCGTCCACCACGAGGGCGGCGGCGACGGGGCCGGTCTTGGGGGCAATCTTCATCGCGCGGATGCCACTACCCGCGCGGGCTTGCGGGCGGAACTCCTCCAACCCGGTGCGCTTGCCGATACCCTTCTGGCTGACCACTAGCAAGTCGGCGTTGGAGCGCACGAGGCAGAGGGCGATGACCTCATCCTTGCCCTCCAGCTTGATGCCGTTTACCCCCACCGCCACGCGGCCCATGGCCCTGACCTCGTTCTCGCTGAAGCGAATGGACTGCCCTTCGCGGGTGACGAGCATCAGTTCGCCGCCGCCGTAGGTCATATGCACGCCGCAGAGTTCGTCCCCCTCTTCCAGCACCAGCGCGATGATGCCGTTGCTACGCACCGCGCTGTACTCGTCGAGGGCGGTACGCTTCACCTTGCCCAGCTTGGTCGCCATCACTAGATAATCGGCGGATTTGAAGTCGCTGACCGCAATCACGCCGGTCACTTTCTCGCCCTGTTCGATGCTAATCAGGTTGATGAGCGGCAAGCCCTTGGCGGTGCGCCCCGCGTCCGGTACCTCGTGGGCGCGTAGCTGGTAGACTTTGCCCTTGTTGGTGAAGAACAGCAGGCTGTCGAGCGTGTTGCAGAGTAGCAGTTGCTCCACCGCGTCCATGTCGCGCGTGACCATGCCGGTGATGCCCTTGCCGCCCCGATGCTGGCGGCGATAGGTGTCGTGGGGCAGCCGCTTGACGTAGCCCTTGTCCGTAATCGTGACCAGTACCTTGATGTCGGGGATGAGGTCTTCCTCGTTGAAATCGCCCGCTTCCCCGTCTACGATGCGGGTGCGGCGTTCGTCGCCGTACTTCTCCTTCAGTTCCTTGAGGTCGAGCTTAATCAGCCCATAAATCTTGCGGGGGTGGGCGAGTAGGTCTTCGAGGTAGCTGATGCTCTTCAGCACCTCGGTGTACTCATCCTCAATCTTCTTGCGCTCTAGGGCGGCGAGGCGAGCGAGGCGCATATCGAGGATGGCTTGGGCCTGCGCCTCACTGAGCTTGAAGGTGGAGCGCAGGTTGCTCTTGGCCGTGTCGGTGGTGCGGCTCTTGCGGATGGTGTCAATGATGGCATCAATGTTGTCCAGCGCGATACGCAATCCTTCGAGGATGTGGGCACGGTCACGGGCCTTCTTCAGTTCGTACTTGGTGCGGCGGGTGATGACCTCGTGCCGCCAGTCAATGTAGTGTTGCAGCATATGCTTTAGGGTCAGCACGCGCGGCTGGGTGCCGTCTACGAGGGCCAGCATATTCACCGCAAAGGTGGTCTGCATCTGGGTGAACTTGAATAGCTGGTTCAGCACCTTGCGGGGCTGGGCATCGCGCTTCAGTTCGATGACGAAGCGGATACCGTTGCGGTCGGACTCGTTGCGGGTGAGGGCCACGCCGTCTAGCTTGCCGTCGTTCTGTAGCTCCTGTATCTTCTCGGCAAGGGTGTCCTTGTTGGTCGCCATGAAGGGCATCTCGGTGATGATGATGGCGAACTTATCCTTGCGTATCTCCTCGATATAGGCTTTGGCCCGCACCACGAGGCGGCCCTTGCCGGTGCTGTACGCTTCCTGTATCCCGCTGCGACCGAGGATGACCCCGCCGGTGGGGAAATCGGGGCCGGGGATGATTTTGATGAGGTCGTCAACGGTGGCATCGGGGTTGTCAATCAGGTAGGTAATCGCATCGCAGAGTTCGCCGAGATTGTGGGGAGGGATATTGGTCGCCATCCCCACCGCAATGCCCGATGAGCCGTTCAGCAGCAGGTTGGGCAGCTTGGCCGGCAGCACCGTCGGCTCCTCGAGCCGCCCGTCGTAGGTCTTGCGGTGGGCCACCGTATCGAACTGGATGTCCTCCAGCATCTCGGCGGCGAACTGGGTCATGCGCGCCTCGGTGTACCGATACGCCGCCGCGGAATCGCCCTCGATCGAGCCGAAATTCCCCTGGCCGTCGACGAGCTGATAACGCAGCGAGAAATCCTGCGCCATGCGCACCATCGCGTCGTACACCGAGGTGTCGCCGTGCGGATGGTAGTTGCCGAGGCAATCGCCGACGAGGTACTTGCCGACCTCGACAAGGACACCGTAG
>JBBSEE010000414.1:0-3499 GCA_038239995.1 Chloroflexia bacterium
AAAATCTAAAATCCAGAAAGTGTCTCGCGGGTGCGGATGCCCAACTCCGGCACGGCCAGTAGTTGCTGCGCGGCGGTGGCATGGCGATGGCGGCTGCGGATGGTGCGGGTGGCGGCGGTGACGTTCCAGTTGGGGTGGGGTTGGGCAATCAGCGCGACTGGCTGACCCGCCGCGACGTAGCCCTCGCGCAGCACGCGCAGATACCAGCCCGTGCGTCCGCTAACCTCTACCCGCTTGGTCAAGTCCTTAATCCCCCAGCGGCGGCCAATGTTGCTGCACGGGCCGCGCGGCTGGGTTACTTGGATTCGCACCTCACCAATTGCGTAGGTGTCGCCGATGCACACGCTGGTCTCGTCCAGCCCGCTGATGGTGAAGTTCTCGCCGAACGCGCCATAAGGCAAATCCACCCCCAACTCATCATGCCAGATGGGATAATGGTCGGCGGAGTAGGCGAGCAGGGCTTGGTCGGGGCCGCCATGATTGCGCTTGTCCGCTTGCCCATCGCCGACAAGGTTGGTCGCGCCCAGCCAAATCGGGCCAGATACCGGCTCCTTGAAGTAGGCGGTACGCCACACCTTGCCCCCTTCGCCATCTTCGTCCTCAATTTGGCGCGGCATCCCCACCTGTATCGAAACCAAAGTCGCCACCACGCTGGGTGTGTCCATGCTGGTCATCTCAGTTGCATCCATCAATATTTCCTCGGTGTCATGTAGGCGCGAATCACGCTGCCAATCACCATCCCGATGATGAACACCACGATGATGTAGAGCAGCGTGGGCGCGTTGCCAATCAGCAGCACGGCGACGACCCCCAGCACTGCGAGGGCAATCAGCACGATTTGGCTGTTCACGTAAGCCCCGCGCATCGCCGCCATCCCCAGCAGCATATAACCGGCGGCAATTCCCAGCCCGCCGAACAGAATCGCCAGAAACCAGTCCATCGCCTCACCGCCTTCTTAGATTAGGCCGCTTGCAACTCGCGCACCGCCCGCAACGCCTCATCCATGTGCAGGGACGCTTGCGGCAGCTTGCTGAACACTTGGCGCACCACCCCTTGCTGGTCAATCACGAAGGTGTAGCGGCTGGTGAATCCATACTGGAGCGGCACGCCATACTGTGTCGCCACCGCCCCGCCTTCATCACTGAGCAAGGTAAAGGGGAGGTGATACTTAGTGGCAAAATCGTCATGCGAGGCCACCGAATCCGCGCTCACCCCAATCACCTCCGCCCCCGCCTCCTTAAACACCTCATAGCTGTCGCGGAAGCTACACGCCTCAGCGGTGCAGCCGGGGGTATCGTCCTTGGGGTAGAAGTATAGCACTATCACCTTGTTGCCCACCAAATCGTGCAAGCTGACCGTGCCACCGCCCTGCTTCGGCAGGGTAAAGTCGGGGGCCTTTGCGCCCACCCCCATCGTTTGCGCCTCGTCCATTTCGCACCGTTCCTCTCTCCATACCTCTGCGGTTAATTTGCTACCTCATTGTACCAAATCGGCCAGTTAAAACAAAGCCCCTTTCTGCGCGGAAAGGGGCAAAGGTTGAAATCATTTAGGCTTAGAAGCTCATCCCTTGCTGCTTGATGTTGACGCTATTTTGTGCTTTGGCACAAGCCCGCCGCGCCAACTCCACGTACCTCCGCTCCTGCTCCACCCCGATATATTGCCTGTCTTCGAGGATTGCTGCCACTGCGGTGGTGCCGCTGCCGAGGAAGCAATCCAGCACCAGATCATGCGGCGCGGTAAGCAATCGAATCAGCCGCTGCGGTAGCTCTAGGGGGAACTTCGCCTCATGGTCGTCGTTGGCTCGCACTGAGGGGATAGTCCATACTGCCCGCGAACCCCAATTGGTCCATTCCTCTTTGCTCAACCGCGACCTATCTACCAACGTGGGGCCGGGCTTCCAGAAGATGTAGATATACTCGAACTCATCCACCGCCCGATAGGACATAGTGTGCCAGCGCGAGTTCTCCCATGCGGCATCCTTCACCCACACCCGTCGGTCATATAGATAGAGTGAAGCATCTAGGGCCATCTGCTCAAGGAAGCCACCCACAAGGTGGACGCGCGTCTGGGTCGCATATTTGCCGCCACGAATGTTGTTGCCCTTCAGCCTACGGTCCACCGTCTGCTCACTGCACCCCAACTGCTTGGCAATTTGGTTGCGATTCCAGTCGGGATGCTCCTGCATCACCGTCAGTATCTGTTCGCGCGTCACCTCCGACTTGCGCCTGCTGGTATTCTCCGCCATGATGCGCGGCATGGTGGGGTCTTTGAAGCAGAGAATGTCGGCGATGTTGATAACAAGGAAGCCACCCGGCTTTAGTATGGTTTTGTGATGGCAGATGACCTCGCGCAACAAACCCTGCCATTGCTCGTAGCTGACCCCATCCTCATATTCCTTGCCCACGTGATAAGGGGGCGACCAGATGCTGCACGCTACGGAGTCGGGTTCAATCTGCCGCAGCACCTCACTGCTGTCACCTTCGATAATCGAGTTTGGTTGTATATATCCGCTCATCTTTATTCGTCCCAAATCCCCTCGGCCTTGCCTGCACCGCCGCTATAGCTTACCTTTTGCACCCGCCACCTTGCCTTTTGTTTCAACCTGTCAAAGCTGACCCTGACCCTGAAATCCTCCCCCCGTGTGGGTGCATTCCTACCCGCCAGCCAAATCGTATCGTTGGCGGCTGGATTATAGCGCGGCTGCAACCTCCCATTCGGTAGGCAGAAGAGGGTTGCTTCTAGCAGGTGATGCTCCCATACATTGTTCGCGTTCAACCTGTCGGCGTACTTGAAATGCAAGAAGGCGGTGGTGGTTAGGTACTGCTTACCGCCGTAGACATCCACAATCGGCACATGGCCTAGCTCGTTGGTTGCGGCCCCGGCGCGGACTTGCTGCACTTGCAGCGAAGTTTGCGACATTTGGATGGTAGCAGTGCGGTTCTCCTTCTCTGCCTTCGAGTCCACGAACAAGGCCTGTCGCATAATCATGTCGGGCAAAATGATATAACGCGCCCGCTTGTAATCCACCGTACCATAAACACGCTGCGGCACGTTGTAGCCGGGCAGCCGGTCTAGCACCTCGCGGGTAATATCCTCGGCAATATCCTTCACCTCGTCTGGCGAGTTCAGGAAGATGGTGCGTGCCTCCACGCCGAAGTCAAGCATCGCCTGAAAAATCCAACGCAGGGTCAGTTTCTCAATATCTTCAATCTGGTCGAGGGTAAGCGCATGGACATCCTCAATCATGCTGGAGGGATTATCGGCTTGCAATGTGGATGCGTCGTCTATTTGGGTGTAAGGTGTAATTTGCGGTGGTCGCTCAGTTTCGTCCATAAGCTCCCTTCCGTAATAGGTTATCTAATCAGTTGTGCTAGTTGACAGAGCCATGAGGGCCGTCTAAGCTAAAGTTACCATACTTAAGCAAAGGACGGTGGCCTCATGACCCAACTAGATTTTATCACAGCTCTATTCTGTCGGGTAGATGACTTGATGCGCGATG
>JBBSEE010000415.1:0-3492 GCA_038239995.1 Chloroflexia bacterium
ATGGTACTCGAAGCGTTCGCGCTCGAAGTATTGCACCGTGTAGCCGCCCTCGCTCACTTCATCGGTCAGCGGATAGCCGATAATCTCCAACCCGCCATACTTGTAGAAGAAGTTGAGGAATGCGCCCCGCACCGTGTGGCCGGTGGCATCGAAGTACACGCTGTCGCTGGCCTGCGCCTGCCCCATGGGGGCGAGCGCGGCGCACATGGCGACCAACATCAGGGCGGCGAATACTTTGAAGATGGGGTTCTTGCTGAACATATCTGGCTTCCTCTTTCGGGTTGACCAGATTGCTCGTCGTTGGGGGAGGTGGGGTCTGCGCCCGCGCTGCGAACTTGCAAGTTTGCAACGCTTGGCCCACTGCGTCGGAGAGTATCAACGGGCAACCTGGCGTTCATAGCTGGTGACACCAGCCGTAGAACCATAGTTTTGCGTACCTGCCTTTCGGACAGGGTAGCCTTTTTCCGGTTAATTTGGTAAGGTATGATTGCTTGTTTCTATGTATGATTCTAACCCATCCACGCATAAAACGCAATAGGAAAATGGTAATGTTTTTTATGGTACCTTTGCCCACCCATTTGTAAAGATTGTGACAAACGTCAAGCACAATGCAAAAATATCGGCCTATTATTGGCCCAGTGGCAAGGAATCTAGTTGCAGATGTGCAAGTCAGCAACAAGGGCATCAACCCCGCCCGCGCCGCAACCGGGCGGCAACTTCGCGCAACTCGGTGCTACCCAGCAAATGGGCGAACAGCAGGTAGGCCGCGCCGCCTACCAGCACGCTGCCGCCCACTGCCAGCAATTCGGCCAACGTACCGCCCGCTTGGAGGTCGAGCAGGGCGTTCAGGCCGATGAGCAGGGCGGCCATCAATCCCGCCGCCACCACGCTCCGCAACGCAGACAGCAAGGTGGCCCGCTCCTCGGCCATCTCGTCGGACTCCCTGCCGAAGCGATGGTGTAGGAAGAAGCCGAGCAAGGCCAGTTCGCCAGTGGTACTCACCGCCAAGCTGAGGGCCAACCCGCCGTGACCGAGCGGCCCAACTAGCAGGGTTGCCAGCAGGCCATTGAGCAGTACGGTGCATACCGCAATCATCACCGGAGTGCGGGTGTCCTGCATCGCGTAGAAGGTGCGGGTCAGCACCTCGACCACTGCGTAGCTCACCAGCCCCAAGCTGAACCAGAGCAGCGCGGCGGCCACCAGTTGGGTAGATTGCGCGGTGAACTTGCCGCCGTGTTCGTACAGCAGGCGAATGATACCCTCGCGCAGGGCGAACAGGCCACCCGCGCTGGCCGCGCTGATGAACACCAGCCCGCGCACCCCCGCCCACAGGGTGGCCCGCATCTGGGGCATATCGCCCCGCGCGTACTGCGCGGTCAGGGTGGGGAATATCACGGTGCTGAGGCTGAGGGCGAACACGCCAAAGGGCAGCATCATTAGGTTGTAGGCGTAGTTAATCGCCGCCACCTTGTCCCCACCCAGCGAGCTAGCCAGCGCGGTGATGATGATGAAGTTGGCTTGAAAGGCGAATTGCCCAATCAGGCGCGGCCCGAACAGACGCATCACCTGCACCACCCCCTCGTCACCCAAGTTCAGGCGCAGCCGATAGCGCATCCCGACCGCCACCAGCCCCGGCACTTGACTGAGGAAGTGCAAGGCCGAGCCGACCACCACCCCCCATGCCAGCCCATATACCCCCAGCGCGGGGGCGAAGGCCAACGCCCCCACGATGATGCCGATATTGTAGAAAATCGGGGCGAAGGCGGACAGGGCAAAGCGGTTCTCCGCGTTCAATATCCCCTGCGCCCAACCCCCCAGCCCCAAGAACAGAGGGGAGAGTAGCATCACGCGGGTAAGATTGACCGTCTCCGCCTGCTCGGCGGGGGAGAAGCCGGGGGCGATGATGTTCGCCACCAGCACAGGAGCCAACCACGCCGCCAGCAGCCCCGCCGCCGCGATGACCACCAGAGATAGGTTGATGAGGGTGGAGGTCAACCGCCACGAGGCTTCGACCGCGCCGCGCTGCCGCAACGCGCTGAACACAGGGATGAACGCGCTGCCCACCACCCCGCCGATTGCCAGCAGGAAGATGGTGTCAGGGATGCGGAAGGCGGCGTTATATAGGCCCAGTTCGTTGCTGGTGCCGAACACCTGCGCGATGATAATGTCGCGCCCCAGCCCCAGCACCCGGCTGAGGATGAACGCGGCCATCACGATGAGTGTGTTCCGCGCCACCGCCCGCCCTACACTCGGTTGGGGCGCATCATCTTCGATTGGCAACTCGCGGGTTTCCGCCACGCTCACTCCTCGGTCAGTGGTAGGGCAAAGAACAGTGCCACTTCTTGCCCGCCGATGTCGTGGTTAGTGTATAGCATTGTGTTGAAACCGACAAGCTGGAAGCCGTAGCGCAGGTAGAAGCGGCAGGCGGCGGGATTGTCGGTCTGGGTCTCCAGCATCAAAGCGCGATAGCCACGTTGCCGCGCCCACGCCGCCGCCCGTGCGATCAACTCCCGTCCCATGCCCCGCCCCCGCGCCGCGGGAGATAGTAGGATGTTCCACACCGTCGCGGTGTTGTTCCAGTTGCTCGGTTCCACCTCCATCGCCCCCACCAGCACCCCCTCATCCTCGACCACCAGCATCAACCCATGCCCCGCCGCCAGCTTGTCGCGGGCGTGTTGCTGCTCCGCGCTGCCGTAGCGGTAGCCCTCCCCCTTCACGAATGGGGGGCACTCCTCACGCTCGACCAGCCGAAAGGTATGATGCGCCCCTTCGCCCCGCTCGACCTCGACCGCAAGATAGCTGTTGCACACTGTAGTGGGTTCAATCTCACCCAGTTGGCTGATGTCCCCTTCGCGCATCTCCCGAATCTGCATCTGCTCACTCCTTGCTATTTCACGCTCAGTCTGGTATAATACGCTCTGCCACGCACCACCGTTCGGAGCGTAGCGTTTTTGCGCCCTCGAAGCGCGGATGTTGTAAGCCTGTAGATATAATTGACGCGCACCGCTCGTGCGCCCCGATGGAGGCAACAGTTTGGCAAATAAGAAGGCGGCGCTGAAGGCGATGCGCTCATCCGAACGCAAGCGCGTTCGCAACAAGACCACGAAGGCGACCCTCAAGACCCTTGTAGTTCGCACCGAGCGGCACATCTTCGGTCACGGTATCGGTAAGGCGGCCATCGCCCCTAACCTAGAAGAAGCCGCCGCCTCGCTGCAAGCGGCCCAAGCGGCCCTAGACAAGGCGGCGACTAAGGGCATCATCCACAAGAACCAAGCCGCCCGCCGCAAGTCCCGCCTGATGCACAAGTTGAGCAAGGCGCAGGGCTATACCCCCGCCAGTGCCTAACCATATAGGGTTAGAACTTTGTCGCGCTTACGATTATACCATAATGCCCCTGAAGGTTCGCTTCGGGGGCTTTCGTCTATCCATGTGGGCGTTGCTGCGCTGGGCAGGGCGGATGCGATTCGCCCCGTACTCATCAAGCAACGGGAA
>JBBSEE010000416.1:0-3489 GCA_038239995.1 Chloroflexia bacterium
CCAATATCGGTCCGTACTTCTATGACTTGTCCTTTCTTTGGGGTAGCATCGCATACCCATTACTATGACCGCGCCGCACGACCCGCTCGAAGATAGGTGCGCGGGTGGGCGACGAGTATCGCTATCGCTGGCTCTTCTGCCAGCAACAAGATTTTAGCATGGGGCTATAGTGAAGTCAATAAGTGGAATGGGTTACTTTTATCCTATTTTAGGAGTACGCAGTTGAAGCTGGAATGTGCCGGTCGGTGTACGGGCG
This sequence comes from Chloroflexia bacterium, assembly GCA_038239995.1. GTDB lineage: Bacteria > Chloroflexota > Chloroflexia > QHBQ01 > QHBQ01 > QHBQ01. The sequence goes on from JBBSEE010000416.1 coordinate 257, forward strand.
AATCGCATACGCCCTGCCCAACCTCTTACTATTGCGGGATAGGACTAGGGGGATAATCCTTCGGCCACAATCCGCTCCGCCTCGCCGCCTTTGCGTACCCGCCAGAAGTGGCCGGGGGCGATTTGGTGCTTGAACACATCGTCTACTGCTGTCTCCGCGTCCACGCCATCGAGCGGGCAGGGGTGGGCCAGATGCGCCTTGCCGTAGCGCAGCAGAATCGCAAGGGCATGGAAGAAGTCGGGGTCGCCCACCGCCACGCGGCGCAACTCCCATGCCCCACCATCGAAGTAGACCAGTTCGCCCGCGCTGAGGCGATGTTGCCACCCCGCCTCTTTGGCCCCATCTATCGCCCGCACCGCGACATGGCCCGCATCGTCCTGCGCGAAGACCATAGTGTTGCGATATATGTCCGGCCCCATCTCGCGCACCGGCTCACGGTAAATGGCGTAGGTCGCCACTGTATACACCTCGCTCCATCATCTCGAACAATGAAGCCCCCAGCGGGGGTTTGGGGGAGAAATGTGGAATACCACAATATTTATCGCATATCCACCAATACTTTGAGCGTACCCCGCTCCTGCGCCCGTGCGAACGCTGCCTCTGCCTCATCTATTGGATATGTAGCACTAATGAGTGGGGCGACATCCACCCGTCCCTGCTTCAGCAGCGACAATGCGGCGGGGAAGGGGCCGCAGCGGGAGCCGACCAAGGTGATTTCGTTGACCACTAGTTCGCTCATGTCGGCATCCAGCGTGCCCGCGTAGGTACTCTTCAGTACCAGCGTGCCACGCGGGCGTAGCATCGCCATCGCCGCCGCGAATCCCGCCGCGCTGCCAGTCGCCTCCACCACCACATCGAGGTCGCGCAGGCTGGCGGCGCGGTTGGCGGTCAGTACCTCAATGCCCCGCCGCTTGAGCAGGGCCAGCTTCTCCTTATGTCTACCGATAACCACCAGCTTGCAGTCGGTCAGGGCCAGCACTTGGGCGCAGAGTTGACCCAGCTTGCCGTCGCCTAGCACCGCGACCCGCTGCGCCGCGTCTATCTCTACCTGTGCCAATATCTGGCAGGCGGCGGCCAATGGCTCGGTGAACACCGCCTGCTCGTCGGTCATTGCCGCTGGTACGCGCTGGAGGTTGACAAGGGGCAGGGTTAGGTACTCGGCAAGGCTGCCCGCCTGCCCCAGTATCCCCAGCACCCTGCGATTGGCGCAGTGGGTGGGCATATCGGCAAGGCAACGGGGGCAGTAGCCGCAAGCGATGTTAATCTCGCCCACCACCCGCTGCCCTAGCCAAGCCTCGCTACCCTCGCCATCGCGCACCGCCGCCACTTCGCCGACGAACTCGTGACCCAACACCCCGTGATAACCCTTGTAGCCGCGACTAATTTCGAGGTCGGTGTTGCAGATGCTCGCGATACGCACCCGCACCAACGCCTCGCCGCTGCCGGGCTGAGGTTCGAGCCAATCGCGCTCCAGCACCACGCGGCCATCCGGATGATAGACCAATGCCTTCATAACCGCATTATGTCACATCCCTGCCAACACTGTCAAAGGCTTTGCGCGGATAGGCTTACAGATGTTATAATCGGGGTGGGCAAGATAACGGGAGACGAACGGTCGTCCCCAACCAAGAAAGGGAGAGACTAATCATGCCAAAGGTAACGATTGAGACCAACAAGGGCAACATTGTGCTGGAACTGTACCCCGCCGATGCGCCTAAAACCGTCGCCAACTTCATCGAAAAGGCCAAGAGCGGCGCATATGTGGGCCGCACCTTCCATCGGGTGGAAAGCTGGGTGATACAGGGCGGCGACCCGCATGGCACCGGCATGGGCGGTGACAAGATGAACGCGGAGTATAATCAACGCGCCTTCGCCGCCGGTGCGCTGGGCATCGCGCGGGGTGGCGATAAGTCTATCAACAACGCCGACCAGTTCTTCATCACCAAGACCGACGCTAGCTGGCTGAACGGCGAGTACACCAACTTCGGCCAAGTCACCAGCGGCATGGATGTGGTCAACTCTATCCGCATCGGCGACAAGATTAACCGTATCGTGATTGAAGATTAAAAGGAGGCAAGTGATGAAGGCGACGATTACCACTAAGAAAGGCAAGATTATGTTCGAGCTATACCCCGACCTCGCGCCCAATACCGTCGCGAACTTCGTGAAGAAGGCGAAGGCGGGCTTCTACGATGGGCTGAAGTGGCACCGCGTCGAGGACTGGGTGGTGCAGGGCGGCGACCCCAAGGGCACGGGCACGGGCGGCGGCAATATGCCTGCTGAGTATAACGATGGCAAGTTCGGCATCGGGGCGGTGGGCATCGCGCGGGGCGGCGACAAGGCCATCAACAACGACAGCCAGTTCTTCATTACTAAGAAGGACTCGCAGTTCCTCAACGGCGACTACACCTACTTCGGCCAAGTGACGCAAGGCCAGAACGTGGTCAATATGCTGACTAACTCGGACAAAATCCAGAGCATCAGCATCGAGGATTAAGCCTGCCGCCGCGAACGCAACATCCCAATATCACGTAGGGGCGGGCCGCCAGCAAGTCGCGGGCAACCCGCCCCTACATCCGCTTTTTCCGCTGCTCCGCTGAACCTAATCCGCTGGCGGGTTGGTGATTGCGATGCGCGTTGCTGTGGGGCAACATTCTCCCTCACCAACCTCTCCCGCTGGGAGAGGCTTTATCGTGATGTGCTTCAGCCTTGCATTTACCATTCACCATTTACCACTCATCACTCCTCGCTGCTTCCCCTTCCCCCCTTATTTTACACAGATTTTACCTTAGCCTAATCCCCGATTTACATTCACGCCCTATAATAGCCTCAGTACGCCCAAGCTAGGCGGCGACATTGTAACTTTCAACCACTCCGCCGCCAGCCTTCACTCTAGCAAGATACCAATTGGGGTACAGGTAGTTATATCACCCCTTTGCCAATCGAAACGAAAGGTAGGACCCAAGCTATGGCCCTTGATAGCAATCATATGCAGGCCGCGCACCTGCTCCGTCGCGCCGGTTTCGGCGGCAGCGTGGCGCAGGTTGACCAGTACGCCAGCATGGACTTCAACGCCGCGGTTGATATGCTGCTCAACTATGGCAGTGTGGACAACAGCGGGTTGGACAGCAAGCTGGCCGCGCTGGGGCAGGCTAACCCCGCCGATGAGCGGGCACTCCGCGCTCGCTGGCTGACGCGGATGATTTACACCGCCCGCCCCCTCGAAGAGAAGA
>JBBSEE010000417.1:0-3489 GCA_038239995.1 Chloroflexia bacterium
ATGGCAGGCACCGACTTCTACATGGCCCAGCCGGTGGAATTGGCGGAGAAGCTCATCGCCCACGCCCCCGGCGCATTCGGCAAGCGGGTGTTCTACACCAACAGCGGCACAGAGAGCATCGAGGCAGCGATGAAGCTGGCGCGATGGCACACCAAGCGTCCGGTGCTGATGAGCTTCTTCGGGGCGTTTCATGGTCGCACCTACGGCAGTATGTCCCTCAGCAACAGCAAAGCCCTGCACCGCACCGGCTTCCAGCCCCTGCTGGCGGGCATCCAGCAAGTCCCCTATCCCTACCACTATCGCTGCTTGATTGCTTCCAATCACGCGGCAGAGGATTGCGGCCTTGCTTGCGTCGAGTACATCGAGAAGGTCACGTTCAAGTACCAAGTCACTCCCCAAGAGGTGGCGGGCATCTTCGTCGAGTCGGTGCAGGGTGAGGGCGGATACGTGGTGCCGCCGCCCACCTTCTTCCCCGCCTTGCGCGACCTTGCCGACCGCTACGACATCCCCCTAGTGGTAGATGAAATCCAGAGCGGGATGGGGCGTACCGGCAAGATGTTCGCGATTGAGAATTGGGGAGTCACCCCTGACGTTATCTGTCTGGCTAAGGGCATCGCCAGCGGGGTGCCACTGGGGGCGGTGATTGCCCGCGACAGCCTGATGACATGGCCGAGCGGGGCGCACGCCAACACCTTCGGCGGCAACCCCCTTGCGGTCGCTGCCGCGCTTGCCACCCTCAAGCTGCTGGAGGAAGGGCTGATAGATAATGCCGCGCGGATGGGTGAGTACATCATGCCCCGCGTCGCGGAGTATAAGGAGCGTTATGCCTTCGTCGGCGATGTGCGCGGCCTCGGCCTGATGGTGGGCATCGAACTAGTCGAGGACAAGCAGAGCAAGGAGTACGCGGGCGACCTGCGCGACGCGATTGTGGACGAGTGCTTCAAGCGCGGCCTGCTGCTGCTGGGCGCGGGCAAGTCGGTGATTCGCTTCTGCCCCCCGCTGATTATCACCAAAGAGCAGCTAGACGAGGGCCTGTCCATCTTCGAGCAGGTGCTGGACGAGTTCGCCGCCCGGCGGCAGGCTTAAACCCAAGCGGCAATCTGCACATTGTTGGGGGCGGGAGATGTCTTCCCGCCCTTACTTTTTGCCACATCTCTACACGTGGAATAGGCGTTCCCCTGCGCGGATTGGCAGCGACAGGCGGTTGTCCAGCGGGGCAAGGGGGCAGGCCCAGCGGGGGCCATAGGCGCAGGAAGGGTTGTAGGCATAGTTGAAGTCGAGCAGCACCCGCCCGCCCGCGTAACCTAGCGACGACCCAGTGGATAGGCGAATGAAGTCGCTGCCCTTCACGGTATCGAACAGATAGCGACCACCGCCGTAGCTCTCCGCGGGGCAAGTCGCGTCGCGGAAGGGGAGGAACAGCCCGCCGCCGTAGACCGCAATCCAATATATCGTCAGTTGCGCCTCAGTCGCGCCGAGGTGGAAGCGCACAGTGGCGGCACGGCGCAGCGGCATCTCGTAGGGGCTAGCATCCTGCGCGGTTTCATCGCCCGCGGCTGGCTCCAGCGTCGCTTCCACGCATAGGGCGGGGTCATAGTCGAAGTAGGGCAAGCCGCGAAACGCTGCCCGCGTATCGTCGTCAAGCGGCGACTGGGGGTGATGGGCGAATAGGGCATCCTTCGCTGCACGGAAGCGAGTCAGGGTCGCCCGCGCATCCTCGCCACCCCGCCAGCCCGCCTCGCGCTCACGGTACATGGCCGCCACCCGCGCCCGCCAATCATACAAGTCCAGCCAACTCGCTTCGCTCATCGTAACTCCTATCATAACTCAAAACTCAAAACTCAAAACTCATAACTGTTCTTCCCGGTGCCACCACTCGCGCAGGAGGTAGCATTGGCCTTGCGGGTTCAGCGATATGAGGGTCGCGCTGTCCAGCCGTACCGCCGCGCCGTTGGGGATGCGGGTGAAGCTGGCCCGCCAGTGGAAGATGCAGCTATCACCCTCGACCAGCAGGATGTCGGACTGGAAGCTAATCTCGCGCTGGCTGCGCGGCACATCGGCCCAATACTCGCGGATGGTCGCTTGCCCCTGCGGGGTTCTGTATTTCGCGTAGAGGCGCAGATTCATCGCGCCCATCCGTTTTACACCAGCACCATCGCGAATAGGAGTTACGCAGTTGCGTCTGGATTATGCCGGTTGACGTAGGGGCGAATCGCATCCGCCCTGTTCAACTGCTAAAATCCCCAACATTTGTAGCACGGTGGCGATGTTGGTCTGTATCTCGGTCACGCCGGGCATCGCGGCTGCCGCTAGCTCAAGGTGCGGTAGGGCCTCGGCGGGGCGACCCAGTTCGGCAAGGGTTGCGCCTAGTTCGGCGTGGGTCTGCGCCTGCGCAGGGTCAATCGCCAGCGTGCGGTTGAACTCGGCCACCGCCTCATCGCCGCGTCCCAGTCGGCGCAGCAAGTCGGCGGCGTAGAAGTGGGCTTGCCAGAAATCGGCGCGACGTTGGCCTGCTTCCCCATACCAGCGCAGGGCGGCATCGAATTGCTCGCGCTTCTCATAGACGCGAGCGGCGAGGAAGGCGGAGTTATCGTCTGTGGGGTTCAGTTCGCAGGCGCGGAGCAGCAGCGGCAGGGCGGCAGCCTTCATCTCCATGCGATAGAGCAAGTCGCCCGCGTGGGCAAGGCTAGCCGGGTTGTCGCGCTCGGCGGCGAGGGCAAGGTCGTAGAGTTGCAGGGCGAGTTGATTATCCCGCCGCTGCTCGGCCCCCAGCGCGAGGCTGAAGTAGGCGCGGGCGACGATGGACGCCGTAGCTGCCCCCGCAGTCAGCCGCTTCAGCCAACTTAGCTGCTGCAAGGTGGCACTGATGTCGCCCGCTTCCCCCGCGCTCAGGTCGAGGGCGGATTCGGCGAACAAGGCCGCCGCCCGCAGATAATCGGGGTCAACTTCCAACCCCGCCGCACACAGGTGCAGCGTATTCGGCACAACATCATCCACCAGCGGATTCGGCACATCATCCACCAACCCATAGCGGGGCGAGACATCCCGCGCCCGCCAGTAGCTGAACAGAGCAAGCTCGTCCGCGGTCCCTAGCGTGGTCGCCACCGCCTCGTCCAGATTGCTCACCTCTACCCCTATATGGGCGAGTATCGCGGCGCATAGCGGGGCCATGTTGTCGGGCCGCTGGGGGGCGTGGTAATGCTGCTGCCAGTGCTGCACCCCATCCGCATCGTACAGTTGCAGGTCAAGCTCAAGCTCTTCGCCGTCCGCATCACTTGCCAGCGTGCCGACCAGCAGCCAGCCAACCCCCAGTTGCGCGGCATAATCGCGGGCCAGCGGCGGGTTGGGCGGGGCGGTGAAGCGCAGGTATCGGCGCGGCGGGCGGCTCACCAACAGGGGGCAACGCACCGCTAGCCCGGCTAGCCCCAGCGTGTCGGCAATCGCCTCGGCCAGCCGCCGCGTCAGGTAGCCGGGCAGTGCCCGCGCGTA
>JBBSEE010000418.1:0-3486 GCA_038239995.1 Chloroflexia bacterium
AACAACCTCCCGCGCCGCGTGCAGGGCAGTCTCTGGATGTCGAACTCGTTTTAGACTCCCAGCTCCTTACTGAGTGCTTTTGAGTGATGCTAGCCCGCACTCTTGGGCTTTATCCGAGGTAAGCTGTAGTATCTTCTTCCCCCTTAGTTTGGGGCAACAATATCCCCGCCCATAGGCAGGTAAGTTGTATGATTAGGTTTGGGGCGGCTACTGGCCTCCAGTTTTAGCGATGACTAACCGCGCCGCTTCTACAAATTAGTAACTGCTTAACCACGTGTTATAGAAATACACAATATAGTTGTCGTACTGTAGTTCAGGGGTAGGGCCATAGGGGCATATAGGTAATTAGTTCAAACCGATTGTCATTCTTACCTCACACCTGCTATAATAAGCGGGCAGCCGTACATGGCTAAAACAAACTGTATGTGGAAAGTTAGCCCACGCCAATGACAGATACCCCCAACCTATCTCCCACTACTTATCCAAGTGATTACCTACCCTACCGCCCCGCGTTGCAAGGACAATTCCGCGAACGCTTCTACCGCGCCGCCCGTGAGCTTGCCGCCAATGGGGATTCAACTCCTGCCGAGCAGCTAATCAGTGCTGAGGTCGAATGGGCGGAGCAGGGTTCGCAGCTCAATCTTGTGCAACGACGTATCTACCGAGCGGCGTGGCTTCTGTTGCACGATCTGCGTAAAGCAGGCTGGCGCTGCCGCTGGTACGAGGGTCGTTTGGAGATTGCTCCACCAGACTTTGCTGCCCAGGCCAAGGGTAGAATAGCGCAGTCGAAGCAGGATATCCGTGAAGCGATGAGCGAGGAGCGCATCGCCCGCATCCTCCCCTACCGCGAGTTTATCGAGAGGGTCGAGCGGGAGCGAAGCGCCGGGCTTGCCCGCTGCTCCATCCTCAGCCTGGTTGCTGATGGCGCAGCCTTGTCTGCTGACCTTGCTATCGTCGCCCAGATTGAGGATAAGGATGAGCGGATCGTCAAGCTCAGGCAGTCTGTACAACCTTATCTGCAACTAATTAGCGAAGGCGAACGCTGCTCATTCACTGGACATCTGCTCACCGATATCTGGCGATACTTTCGCTTTACCTGGACCAACCCTGCGTTCAACACACCCGGGCGTAGCCTTAGCTACTTGGTGCGCGATGCTGCGCGTCCTAATCATCCAGTTGTCGGTATTGCTTCACTGGCTAATGCGCCTTTGCGTATCACCATCCGCGATCGCCGCTTTGGATGGACGGCGGACTCCTTCGCTGCCGAAGTAAAACAAGATTGGCGAAAAACTGAAGATCTAGACGTTGTCCACCGCCACTTCGAGCGCCTACGTGGCTATATCAAGCAGGGCATCAGCGGCATTGATCCTACCGACCTCTGCACCGCTGAAGAGATTAGCCACCCAACCCCAGCATTGGTGCGGGAACTGGCAATGGTAGCTAGCCGTGCGGTGGAAGAGCGGGCCGAGGCGCTACGCGAATGGCAGGCATATCAGGAAAGTGAAGACTTCGACAGCCCACCTCCAGAGCAAAGCGAATATGGTAACATCAGCAAACTGGCACAGGAGGCACTCTTCAAACGCAAGCGCGCCTCCGAACTAAGCCGCCTACTCCGCGCCCAGATGTATCTTGATACCTTGCTCGACTCTGAAAACCTCGCTCACGACTGGAGGCGTTCGCTGACCAGCGATGATGGCAAGTTCGCCATCGGCGTTGCCCTAATTGCCCTCAAGAACCTGCACGTCGGCACTGGCATTATGGAGTTGAACATCTGTGGCGCGATCCCGCCCTATAACGAGTTGCTTGGTGGCAAACTAGTCGCCCTGCTGATGATCTCACCACAGGTAATCGCCGACTATCGTAACCGGTACGGTGCTGCCCCCAGTGAAATCGCCTCGCAACTGAAGGGTGCACCGGTTATCCGCCCTGCCGACTTGGTATACATTGGTACTACATCGCTTTACAATGTCGGCTCCAGCCAGTACAATAGGCTCGGTCTACCAGCGGGGCTACTCAAGGAAGGTGGCGCGGCGGTTGCATACAAGCCACTCGGTTCAACCAGTGGATATGGTACGCTGCACATATCTGACCTTGCCACAAAATCATTGGAGGAAGCTTCTACCGACAAGGGCTATATCCATGTCAATCACATCTTTGGCGAGGGCGGCAGCCCAAAGCTGCGGATATTGCGTGCTGCGCTCGACAGCATCTTTGAGCAGTTCCCCGGCGCAGGTGAGGCTACTAACGCTATGTCGCGCCACCGCATGAGCCGGCTCGTCTACGGCGTAGACCTGGCTACAAATGCCCTCAGCTATTTGCAAGGGCAGGCGGTTGCCCCTGATTACTATTTTGACCCGGCAATGCCCCCTGAAGAAGGTACGCGCAAGATTAGCGATTTCTGGGTGGAACGCTGGCTCAACCAGCGCATTACCCAACCTGAAGTGCTGGCCCGCATCGCCAGCTTCAGCGCCGAACAGATAAGAGTAGGCCGTGAACTTGAGGGCGTGGTCAAACCGTTCAAGCCTATCAATGACGAGGATAAACCAATGAGTAATGCCGAAGAAGACCCCAACGGAATGCGCGAATTGGTGCGTAGCCTCTATCGCGGGGCTGCCGCCTGCGCCGATGCCACTGACCCAACCCAACTCCACCATCTGCACGTGAAGACAGACCTGGATGCCGCTATTGTTCAATATGTGCAAGCAGGACGAAGCGTGGTGCTTACCGGCAACCCTGGCGATGGCAAGACTCATCTGCTGCGGGTGTTGGCTGGAGAGCTGCAGGCAGCAGGCGCGATCGTCGAGCTTGATGCCAGCGCCCGGCCCAACGAAGAGATATATCGTAGTTGGTTGTCAGCAACCGAGCAAGGCCGTCCGTACTGTATCGCCATCAACGAAGCGGTGCTGTTCCGTTTGAGCCAGCAACATCCCGCTTTCACCCCTTTGTGCGATGCGGTGAAGCAGGTGACAGAGGCAGTGGGCTACGGGGATGACCTACAGCTACCCACCGATAATGTAGTTGTCTTTGACCTTAGCCGCCGCAACATCCTTGCCTCACGCATCGTTGCCGACGTTATCAGCCACCTCACCGATCCCACTACGGTCGCTGATTGCTTTGGCGCAGGGGCGGAAAACGACTTCGCCCTCAATCGCCGCCTGCTGAGGGAGGAGCGTATGCGAGAGCGGCTGGGCATAATCTTCAGCCACGTGAGCAAGCGTGGCTACCATGCCACCATGCGTGAGTTGCAGGCTTTTATCTCTTTTCTTCTCTTTGGAAACCGTAACTGCGATCAACTGCGACTCACCAGTGGCAACCATCACTACGCTCTGCCCCAGCTAATCTACAGCGGGGAGGGTGCGTTGTTCGATGAGGTGCGCCATACATTTGACCCCCTACATGTTGCCCACCCGATTTGGGATGAACGCCTGGTTAGCGGCGAGACGAAGGATGAAGATTGGCTACCGGGTTGCAGTGTGGATACTGCCT
>JBBSEE010000419.1:0-3481 GCA_038239995.1 Chloroflexia bacterium
CATCTCCTCGGCTAATTGGTTAGGAGTTACGCAGCATGGCTTGTAGTAGACAACCTTTGAGCGCGATTTATCGGCGCGGAGACCTTGATGCTAGGCCCAGCTCTCTGCCTGCCCAGCCTCAACCAACGCCCTACTACGGTCTATGCTGCGTAACTCCTATTTGAGTATAGTTCCGGGTGGTAGGGGCGGGCGGCGATGCAACAGGGGGTCTGGGGGTAAGCCCCCAGCTGTTGAAGGTAGGTGTGGCTGATTATCATTATCGTTGCACTAATGACGACGGATAACCAGCCAACGGATTGGAAAAACGGATAAGCGGATTAGGTTCGTCGCAAGGGAGTCAAGTGGGGAAGGTTACAAATCTTCCGCGTTTTCCGCCCCCTTCCGCGTCTTCCGCGATTCAAATAGCCAGACAAAAGGCCGCCCCCATGAGGAGCGGCCTTTGCTAATCCTGCGGATAGAGGACTAGATGTCCCCCTTAGTCAGCGTGGCAAGGAACTCAGCGTTGTTCTCCGCTTTGCTCAGGCGACCGAGCAGCAGTTCGATGCCCTCGGTGCCGCCCAGCACATTGACCATCCGCCGCATGGTCCACACCTGCTTGAGGGTGTATTCGTCGAACAGCAGCTCCTCGCGGCGGGTGCCGCTGCGGGTGATGTCAATCGCGGGGAAGATGCGCCGCTCCGCCAGCTTGCGGTCGAGGTGCAACTCCATGTTGCCGGTGCCCTTGAACTCCTCGTAGATTACGTCGTCCATGCGGCTGCCAGTATCAATCAAGCAGGTAGCGATGATGGTCAGGCTGCCCCCTTCTTCGATGTTGCGGGCTGCGCCGAAGAATCGCTTGGGTGGATACATCGCCACCGGGTCAATACCGCCCGACAGGGTGCGCCCACTGGGGGGCATCTCGTTGTTGTAGGCGCGGGCAAGGCGGGTAATCGAGTCCAGCAGGATGACCACATCGCGGCCACCCTCTACCAGCCGCTTGGCCCGCTCCATCCCCATCTCCGCCACCTTGATATGCTCGGCGGTCGGCTCGTCGAAGGTGCTGCTAATCACCTCGCCGCGCACGCTGCGGCGCATATCGGTCACTTCCTCTGGCCGCTCGTCAATCAGCAGCACCATCAAATGAGCATCGTTATAGTTGGCGGTGATACCATTGGCAATCGCCTTCAGCAGCAGGGTCTTGCCCGCCTTGGGGGGGGAGACAATCAAGCCGCGCTGCCCCCGCCCAATCGGGGCCACGAGGTTAAGCAGCCGCGTGCTGAGGATGTTCTGGCTGGTCTCCAGATTGAACATCTTCTTGGGGAAGATGGGGGTAAGGGTCTCGAAGTGGGGGCGACGGCGGGCCGCTTCGGGGTCTAGCCCGTTAATCGCCTCCACGCGGAGCATCGAATAATACTTTTCGCTCTCTTTGGGGGGGCGCACCTGCCCGCTAATCAGGTCGCCGGTGCGTAGCCCGAAGCGGCGTATCTGCGAGGTGGACACGTAGATGTCGTCGGGGCTGGGCAGAAATCGCTCCGATTGGCGTAGGAAGCCGAAGCCCTCATCCATAATATCCAACACCCCCGCGGCGAAGATGTTGCCCGATTGCTCGGTTTGGGCCTGTAGCAGCCGATAGATGAGGTCGGGCTTCTTCAGCCGGGCGAAGCCGGGCACATCGAAGTCGCGGGCCATCTCTTGCAACTCCTCCATCGTCTTGTTCTCCAACTCGACGAGGCCCGCGTTGCTGGTGGCGATTGGCGTGCTGATGCCCCCGCCGTTGCCGTATGCTCTGGTATCTTGCTCCATGATCACGCTTCTTTCTGCAATTCGCGCTCGGTTAGCTTTAGGGTTGAGATTGTTCATCTTAGTCTGTTCCTATAGGGGACACTTAGCTTATCCCCAGCTATATCGTCGGTCAGGAAGGCGGGCGCACGCGCCGTTGGTCTAGCTATCCACGCTCGCGTAGGGAATCGAGGAGAGCCGCATCAGCTTGTCGAAGGTATGGCGGGCGTTGATGTAGCGGATGGTGCCGCTGCGAGAGCGCATTGCAATCGAACTGGTGGTCGCGCCATTGGGGAAGTAGCGTACCCCGTGCATCAGTTCGCCCTCGGTGATGCCAGTGGCGGCGAAGAAGATGTCATCACTATGAACGAGGTCGTCAATGCCGAACACCTTGTTCAGGTCTGCGCCCGACTCCGCCGCCTTACGCCGGTCCTCATCGTCGCGCGGCCACGGCTTGGCCTGCATATCGCCGCCGGTGCATTTCAGCCCGCAGGCAGCTAGCACCCCCTCCGGCGCACCGCCAATGCCCATCAATATGTTCACCCCGGTGTCGGGCAGGGCGGCGTTGAGCGCACCCACCACATCGCCATCGGTAATCAGCTTGATGCGTGCGCCGGTGGCGCGGATTTCCTTAATCAGTGCCTCGTGGCGGGGGCGGTCTAGCACCGTGACGGTGATGTCCTCGACCTTGAGGCTGAGTGCGTCGGCCACGGAGCGGATGTTCCACTCGGTACTCTTGTTGATGTCAATCCGACCTACCGCTTGGGGGCCAACTGCAATCTTCTGCATATAGAAGATACCGGGGGGGGCGGAGTACATACTACCGCGCTCGGCGATGGTCACGACCGCGATAGAGTTGGGCATCCCTTGCGCCAGCAGGCGGGTGCCATCAATCGGATCCACCGCGATGTCCACCTCTGGCCCCTCGCCGTTGCCAATCTCCTCGCCTATGAACAGCATGGGGGCTTCATCCTTCTCCCCCTCGCCGATGACCACCACTCCGCGCATATCCACGCCGTTCAGCACGCGGCGGAGCGCATCTACCGCCGCCCCATCAGCGGCATTCTTGTCGCCCTTGCCCATCCAGCGGGCCGCGTTGAGCGCGGCAGCCTCGGTAGCGCGGACTAGCTCCATTGCTAGGTTGCGCCCCATGTTCGCCTCGTCGGTCATGTAATCTCGCTCTCCTTTTTTGGATTTGGCTATTCAACTGTTTGGCTTGTTTTCGTGAAGCAAGGTGGGAAGGTGCAAGGTGGGTGGCATAGAAAAGCGGTTGGGACCAAGATTCGGGTATCAGTTACGCAGCTAGACCGCCAAGGGGGTCAGTTGAGTGGGGCGAACCGCGCTTCCTACAGCGGCGATGCGTATCCCCAATGCGGTAGTACCGCCGTGAGATGGTAGCGGAACAGGCTTACCGCGGCAAGGGGCGGGTAGATACACCCGCGGCGCGACGGTAAGGTTGGTAATTAGGCACTGAAAGGTTTGGAAAACTGGCGGGAGGGCAGGGATTCGAACCCTGGAAGACGCTTTAAGGCACCTTAACCGCTTAGCAGGCGGCCCCATTCGACCACTCTGGCACCCCCCCGTGTTTTGGGTTACTGCACAAAAGAAATGAGGTATGCTGAAAAGGGAAAAGCTGGGGAGCCAAGCAGCGGCGATACTTTTGCCCTTGTCGTATTCACTTCTCGCCCGAAGACGAGGCGGAGAGGGAGGGATTCGAACCCCC